>NZ_PXUD01000008.1:0-9635 GCF_003390965.1 Salinivibrio sp. HTSP | reverse complement strand
TGGTGACGTTCTAACATGTCTATTCCATGACTAAAATTCATTGATTAATGAAATAATGCCATTTTAGTTCATAACGAGAAAGCCCTATGCTGAATTCAATCAAAAAGGAGGACGTATAGATGGCTAAAAATCATAATCTCGGCTTTCCACGTATCGGCGCCCAGCGCGAACTTAAATTTGCACTCGAGCATTACTGGCGTGGCGAATCATCCCAACAAGACTTAACCGATCTTGCGAAAGATCTGCGCCGCAGTCACTGGCAACAACAAAGTGAACTCGACATCGCTCCCGTTGGCGACTTTTCATTTTATGACCATGTGCTCGACACCAGCTTTTTAGTCGGCAATGTCCCTGACCGTGTGGCTGCCCATCAAGATAACACCCTGGATAACTACTTCCGCGTCGCTCGTGGCCGCTCGGCAAACGATAGTGCTTGCCAGTGCGTGCATGCCGGTGAAATGACCAAATGGTTCGATACCAATTATCACTACATCGTGCCAGAATTTACCGCGCAAACAACGTTTAGTCTTCATGCTGAAAATCTATTGACGCAAATAGAAGAAGCCAAAATAACCGGTATAAACACCAAGCCAGTTTTAGTCGGCCCCGTGACTTACCTTTGGCTGGGCAAAGAAAAAGATGCATCGAACAAACTGGATCTGCTCGATAGGCTCTTACCCGTGTATCAAACCTTACTGAGCAAGCTGGCAGAAAAAGGCGTTGAGTGGGTCCAAATCGATGAACCGATCTTGGTCACGGAGCTCGCGCCTGAATGGCAGACGGCGCTAAAAACCGCGTATCGTGCATTAAGCCAAACCAAGGTCAAGTTATTGCTGGCGAGCTACTTCGGCGAGCAAGCTGAAAATCGTCCATTGGCGCAATCGTTGCCCGTTGACGGCTGGCACCTAGATGCTATTCGTGGCCGAGGGGATGTGGATGCATACCGTGAAGCGCTTAGCGATCAACACGTCCTATCTCTGGGTATAATCAACGGTCGTAATGTTTGGAAAACTAACCTTGATGCCACGTTAGAATGGCTCGAACCGATTCATCAATCTTTGGGGGATCGCCTCTGGCTCGCGCCGTCTTGCTCTTTGCTTCATGTGCCGGTCGATTTGGAAAGCGAGAAAAACCTCGACCCTGAGGTAAAAAACTGGCTCGCCTTTGCGTATCAAAAACTCGAGGAGCTGGATGTACTCGCGCGCGCCCTTAATCACGGCCGTCAAACCGTTCAGCCCGCGCTGGACAATAACCGTGAGGCAATCGAAAGCCGTCAGCAATCACCACGTGTACACAACCCTAAGGTGCAAGCCGCATTAGCAGCAATTACACCACAATTAGGGACACGGCAGCGTCCGTTTGCAGAGCGCATTCGCTTGCAACACGAGCAGCTCCAATTACCGCGTTTCCCAACCACCACTATAGGATCATTCCCGCAGACCAGCACCATTCGCCAAACACGCTTGCAATACAAAAAAGGCGAGATTGATGCGGTGACCTATCAGGACATTATGCGCAAAGAGATTGCCCATGCGGTGGAAAAGCAAGAAGCGTTAGGGCTCGATGTGTTAGTGCATGGCGAGGCTGAGCGTAATGATATGGTGGAGTACTTTGGCGAACAGCTGGATGGGTATGTGTTTAGCCAGTTCGGTTGGGTGCAATCGTATGGCTCTCGCTGCGTGAAGCCGCCGATTTTGTTTGGTGATATTGAACGTCCAAAAGCGATGACGGTGGAATGGACCCAGTACGCGCAATCTCTGACTGATAAGCCGCTGAAAGGCATGCTTACCGGACCGGTCACCATTCTTAATTGGTCATTTGTGCGTGACGATCAGCCACGATCACAGACCTGTAACCAACTGGCGCTGGCGATCCGCCAAGAAGTGCAGGATCTTGAGAAAGCTGGCACCCAAATCATTCAAATAGATGAAGCGGCGCTGCGTGAAGGTTTACCTTTGCGTCGCAGTGAGTGGCAAAATTACCTCGATTGGGCAATCAACGCGTTTAAAATTGCCGCCAACGGCGTGAGTGACGAGACGCAAATCCATACCCATATGTGTTATTCCGAGTTTAACGATATCATCGCATCCATCGCGGATATGGACGCCGACGTGATCACCATAGAGACCTCTCGCTCGGATATGGAACTGTTGGACGCATTTGATCACTTTGACTATCCCAATGACATTGGCCCTGGCGTGTATGACATTCACTCCCCCAATACGCCAAGCCAAGCGCAAATTGTTGGGTTAATGGAAAAAGCCGCCGCCCGTATTCCTGCAGAAAGATTGTGGGTGAACCCGGATTGCGGCCTAAAAACCCGCCAATGGGATGAGGTGATCCCGGCATTAGAAAACATGGTTGCAGCGGCGAAAGCGCTTCGTCAGTGACACTGCGTCAGTGACACTGCGTCAGTGACACTGCGTCAGTGACACTGCGTTATCAAAGCGAGTAGTCGACATACCGCCAAATAAAAAATGCGCCACGGACTCGTCCTGTGGCGCATTTTTTTAGCGCAAAAGAAAAGGGAGCCTGAGCTCCCTTCTCTCCAGAATCTTAGCGACGGATGCCTAGACGCTTGATAACGTCCAAGTAACGGTCAACGTTGTTCTTTTTCAGGTAGTCCAGCAGCTTACGACGACGTGAAACCATGCGTAGCAGGCCACGACGGCTGTGGTGGTCACCTTTGTGCTCAGCGAAGTGCGATTGCAGATCGTTGATTGATGCGGTCAAAAGGGCGATTTGAACTTCTGGTGAACCCGTATCGTTCTCAGTTTTACCAAAATCAGCAACGATTTGTGCTTTTGCTTCTGCAGTCAGAGACATAATGCTCTCCTAATAAGAGTGTGTGATTATCATGCACCAGCCAATCTCTGATTCAGCCGGTGCCCGAAGGCGCGTATTCTACTGACTTTCGTCTAAGGTAGCAATCTATCCACGCCGCTTTTCCTGTAAAAACACGCGCCGAAGCGTCGGTTTTTTAGCGCGCTTCAGGCTGGCGACTGGCCACCAAACGACGCGGGGCGACCAAACCATCGGCGTCGATTTCTCCCACACCAATGAAGTGACGCTCATCGCCTGCAGTTAAGCGAACAAAACCACTCGTAGGTGCATTGGGCACTTGAACCGCTTGCCCTTGCAATGCATAGCTGGCCATCACCGGCAGCAAGTTAATTTCACGTAGATCTTGCACCGCGGTATCGAGGGGCAGCAACAAAGGATCGAGCAGCTGCTTGGGCTGGATCTCTTGCTCTCTGGCTTCATTCAACAAGCTTTCCAGTTGCTCAAGCGTCACCATCTGGCGCGTTGGGTAGGCTGATACGCCAGTACGACGTAAGGCCGTCACATGCGCGCCACAGCCCAACATTTCACCCAGATCATCGACGATAGTGCGAATATAAGTGCCCTTAGAGCAATGCACTTCCATTTCAATCTCATCACCTTCAAAGCGCAGCAATTCAATCTGATACACCTTGATGGTACGCGCTTCACGTGGCACCTCGATACCTTGACGCGCATATTCATACAAAGGCTTACCTTGGTATTTCAGCGCCGAGAACATAGAAGGAATTTGCTGGGTTTCACCACGAAACTTAGCAATACAACGCTCGAGTAAGCCTAGGTTAACTTTCACGTCTCGGGTTTCTACCACGTCGCCATCGGCGTCAGAGGTGTTCGTGCGCTCACCCAGCTTTGCGACCACGCGATAACGCTTATCAGAGTCGAGCAAAAACTGGGAGAATTTGGTGGCTTCGCCCAGGCAAATAGGCAGCATACCGGTTGCGAGCGGATCAAGCGCACCTGTATGGCCTGCTTTTTCGGCAAAAAAGATACGTTTTACTTTTTGTAAGGCATCATTAGAGGTCATGCCCGTGGGCTTATCGAGCAGGATAATCCCATCAACGGGGCGACCTCGACGACGTTGACGACGCGCCATCTGTTACTCCTCACCTTTGTCATCTTCACCACGGCGCTCATCATCGCTGCGCACCGCTTTGCTTACCAAGTTGGAAATTCGAATTCCCTCAGTGAGTGACTCATCAAAAACAAACGTCAGCTCAGGGGTCACACGCAAACGAATCGCCTTGCCAACCAATGAACGAATGTAGCCACTGGCTTCGTTCAGCGCCTTTAGGCTCTCGGTAGGGGCTTGCTCGTCAACGGTTAAAAACGTGACGAAAACCTTCGCGTACGCCAAATCACGTGAAATCTGAACATCAGAGACAGTGACCATACCAATGCGCGGATCTTTAATCTCGCGCTGCAGTATCAGTGCAATTTCTTTTTGCAGCTGATGGGCGACGCGGTCTGTGCGGCTAAAATCTTTACCCATTTTCTTTTCTCTCAATAAAATGGGGGTAAGCGCATGCGCCTCCCCCCACGGTGTATCCAAACAACCTGGTTGATTTATACGCTTAATCAGTCGATTGAGCGCTGAATTTCAACCGTTTCATAGACTTCAATCTGGTCACCAACGCGAACGTCATTGTAGTTCTTCACGCCGATACCACACTCGTAGCCTTTTTTCACTTCGTTGACATCATCTTTGAAGCGACGCAGTGATTCTAGCTCACCCTCGTAGATAACCACGTTTTCACGTAGTACACGGATTGGGTTGTTACGCTTAATCACACCTTCAGAAACCTGACACCCGGCAATGGCGCCCAGTTTCGGTGATTTGAAGACATCGCGTACTTCTGCAAGACCGATGATTTCTTGTTTGAACTCAGGCGCAAGCATACCGCTCATCGCTTGTTTCACTTCATCAATCATGGTGTAGATGACAGAGTAGTAGCGCAGATCCAAGCTTTCATTTTCAATGGTCTTACGCGCCGCCGCATCCGCACGGACGTTAAAGCCACAAATGATCGCATTAGACGCAGCGGCCAAGACGGCGTCAGTTTCAGTGATACCACCGACACCTGAGCCGACGATCTTCACTTTCACTTCATCCGTTGACAGTTTCACCAGTGAATCAGCAATTGCTTCGACAGAGCCTTGAACGTCCGCTTTCAGCACGATATTCAGCTCAGCCACTTCACCTTCAGCCATGTTCGAGAACATGTTCTCCAGTTTGGCTTTTTGCTGACGTGCCAGTTTCACGTCACGGAACTTGCCTTGACGATAAAGCGCCACTTCACGGGCTTTCTTCTCGTCACGCACAACCGTGGCTTCGTCACCGGCTGCTGGCACACCAGACAGACCGAGGATCTCAACCGGAATTGACGGACCCGCATGCTCTACGTCTTGGCCATTCTCATCACGCATCGCACGGACACGGCCATATTCCAAGCCACACAGAACGATATCACCTTTGTTCAAGGTACCTTCTTGAACCAGCACTGTCGCGACAGGACCACGGCCTTTATCAAGACGTGATTCAACCACCACACCGCGCGCCATGCCTTGCTCGACCGCTTTCAGTTCAAGCACTTCTGATTGCAGCAAGATAGACTCAAGCAAGCCATCAATGTTCTGGCCTTGTTTCGCCGACACATGCACGAAGATGTTTTCACCACCCCATTCTTCTGGGATAACGTCATACTGTGCGAGTTCGTTTTTCACGCTGTCAGGGTTAGCGCCTTCTTTATCCATCTTGTTGACGGCCACAATCAAAGGCACACCGGCCGCTTTCGCGTGTTGAATCGCTTCTTTGGTTTGTGGCATCACGCCATCATCAGCGGCAACCACCAAGACAACGATATCCGTTGCACCCGCACCACGTGCACGCATCGCGGTAAACGCGGCGTGTCCAGGGGTATCTAAGAAGGTGATCATGCCATTGTCGGTTTGTACGTGATACGCACCGATATGCTGGGTAATACCGCCCGCTTCGCCCGTCGCAACGTGCGCTTTACGGATGTAGTCAAGCAGCGAGGTTTTACCGTGGTCAACGTGACCCATGATAGTTACCACCGGCGCACGTGGTGCGACGGGTGCATCGCTATCACGATCCGAGAGTACAGCCTCTTCCAGCTCGTTCTCTTTACGTAGGATAACCTTGTGGCCCATTTCTTCCGCCACTAGTTGCGCGGTTTCTTGGTCGATCACTTGGTTAATCGTCGCCATCGCACCCATTTTCATCATGGTTTTGATGACTTCGGCGCCTTTGACAGCCATCTTGTTGGCCAGCTCCGCTACGGTGATGGTTTCGCCGATTTCAACTTCACGGTTTACTTTCTGCGCTGGCTTTTTAAAGCCATGCTGCATCGATGATGGCTTAGCCATGCGGCCTTTGCCTTTCCCACCTTTGCCACGACGGCCACGAGTGGTTTTATCTTCGGCTGCATTGGCCTTTTTCTTTTTCTTACGACGTGGCGCCGCGCTTTCTTCGCGACGATCCGCCTCGTCTTCTGCCTCACGGGCGTACTCGGAAGTGACTGTATGGTGATCAGCCGCCTCCATGGTATTAAGTGCTTTGTCTTGATCTGACCAGCGTTCTTGGTTTGCTTCTGCCATTTTGCGTGCCTCTTCTAACTGCCGCTGACTTTCTTCTTCAGCTTTACGCTTGGCTTCCTCTTCCTGGCGACGCTTAAGTTCATCAGCTTCTTTCTTCGCTTGCGCATCAGCAGTTTGAGCTGCAGCAGTATCCGCTGCGTTTTCTGTAGACTGCTCAGTTTTCGGTTGCGCTTGCGGCTTGGCTTCACGCTTAGCTTTTTCTTCGGCTTCGCGTTTGGCTTTCTCTTCTGCTTCACGTTTGGCTTTTTCTTCCGCCTCACGCTTGGCTTTCTCTTCTGCTTCGCGTTTCGCTTGCTCTTCCGCTTCTAGACGCGCTTTTTCTTCGGCTTCGCGTTTCGCTTGCTCTTCCGCTTCTTGCGCTGTCTTTTGCTCTTCAAGCTCGCTACGCTTCACATAGGTACGCTTCTTACGCACCTCAACTTGGACATCTTTGTTCTTTCCGCCAGCCCCTGACACGCTCAGTGTGCTACGTTTCTTGCGCTGAAGCGTCAGACGCGTCGGAGCATTGCCGTTATCACCGTGCTCACGCTTTAAATGCGCGAGCAAAGCTTGTTTCTCATCTTGGCTTACCTGATCGTCAGCCGACTTTTGCATACCAGCTTCTTTAAACTGCTTCAGCAGACGATCGACTGGCGTATCAATTTCCTTCGCCAGCGTATGTACTGTAACCTCTGACATTCTGCTCCTCCTTTGCCGTCTTTACGCTTCGTCGCTGAACCAGCAGATATTACGTGCGGCCATAATTAGCTCGCCCGCACTGGTTTCGTCTAATCCGTCAATATCTAACAGATCGTCAGTGCCTTGATCAGCCAGATCTTCCAAGGTCTTCACGCCTTTAGCGGCGAGTTTAAAGGCCATTTCACGAGAAAGACCATCGAGAGCCAGTAAATCTTCGGCAGGTTCAACGTCTCCCAGCGACTCTTCTTGTGCCAGCGCGATGGTGGTCAACGCTTCTTTGGCACGTGCGCGCAAAATCTCGACGGTGTCTTCGTCTAGACCATCGATTTCGAGCATTTCGCTGGTTGGCACATAGGCCACTTCTTCAAGGGTGGTAAACCCTTCTTCTACCAAGGTTTCGGCAAAGTCTTCGTCAATATCGAGGTATTTCACAAACAACTCGACGGAGGCTTGCGCTTCTTCTTGGTGCTTTTTCTGTAGATCTTCAACTGTCATCACGTTCAGTTCCCAACCGGTTAGTTGAGACGCCAAACGAACGTTTTGACCATTACGGCCAATGGCTTGCGCCAAGTTATCCGCCGCGACAGCGATATCCATGGAGTGCGTGTCTTCATCGACGATGATAGAGGCTACGTCGGCCGGTGCCATGGCATTGATCACAAATTGTGCAGGGTTGTCGTCCCAAAGCACGATGTCAATGCGCTCGCCACCTAGCTCGGTCGATACGGCTTGCACACGTGCACCACGCATACCGACACAGGCGCCAACAGGGTCAATACGCTTGTCGTTGGTTTTAACCGCAATTTTCGCCCGCGACGCTGGATCACGCGCCGCGCCCATCAGCTCAATCATTTCTTCGCCAATTTCTGGCACTTCAATGCGGAATAGCTCGCTGAGCATTTCCGGCTTTGAGCGAGTCATAAACAGCTGGAAACCGCGTGCCTCTGGACGGACGGCATACAGCAAGCCACGTACACGGTCGCCTGGACGGAAGTTTTCACGAGGCAGCTGATCGTCGCGCTGGATAGCCGCTTCCGCGTTGTTACCCAAATCAACGATGATCACATCGCGGTTCACCTTCTTAACCACACCGGTTACCAGCTCACCTTCGTTGTCCATGAACTGCTCAACCACTTGTGCACGCTCAGCTTCACGGACTTTTTGTACGATCACTTGTTTCGCGGTTTGGGTGGTAATACGGTCAAAGGCAACAGATTCAATCTGATCTTCAACGTAACCGCCCAACTCTAGGGTCTCGTCTTCGTATTGTGCCGCTTCTAACGTAATTTCACGCGTCGGCTGGGTGACTTCATCAACCACGAGCCAACGGCGGAATGTATCGAATTCACCGGACTTGCGATCAATGGCGATACGTACATCAATGTCGGCTTCGTACTTCTTTTTAGTTGCCGTTGCCAGTGCGGTTTCTAGTGCCTCAAAAATACGCTCACGGGGAACGGCTTTTTCGTTTGAGACCGCTTCGACAACAGCCAAGATTTCTTTATTCATCTACTAATGCCTCATTTACTCTTAAAATGAAGGAACCAGGTTTGCTTTGGCGATATTACTCAAGGCAAACGCCTCATCTTGGCCGTCAACGCGAACCGTGATGGTATCGCCATCGACAGAAAGAATTTCTCCTTTCCACTTACGGCGGTTTTGCATAGCCATTTTCAGCACGATGTTCACTTCATGCCCGATGAATTGCTGATAATGATCAGCGGTGAACAGTGGACGGTCAACCCCAGGCGATGACACCTCAAGGTTATAAGCCACTGTGATTGGGTCTTCTACATCCAACACGGCACTGACCTGACGGCTCACGTCGGCACAATCGTCGACGGTAATGCCATTTTCATGGTCGATAAAAATACGCAATGTTGAATGCTGGCCAGCTCGAACAAATTCAAGCCCAACCAACTCATAGTCCAACGCCTCAACCGGCGCGGCCAAAAGTTCAGTCAGTTGTTTCTCTAATCCTGTCATTCCAAACCCCAGAAATAAAAAAAGGGCTTAAAAGCCCAGTTACTATCCGAATGGTCTTCTTCAGATAACAAAAAACCCCGAAAATCGGGGTTTAATGTAACTGGACCCTGATGCCATGCTATCAACATAAGTCGCTAGCATAGCCGTTATCGCTGGTGTCGGAATCATCTCAGCAATAACGAGAGAGTAACTCTCTGCACAAAGGCTTATTGGTCCGCTTTGTGCTGCCCCCGAGGGCAAAAAGGCTAGCACATGGCTAGCCCGGTCAGCGTGGCTTTGACAAGAAACGCTGACGCGTTATTCAGTTTAGCCGTTATTTAAACAACAAACTTAAATTCGGTTGCGGAAGCGGACTTTATCGCTTCACCAACCTAAGATTGGTTGCGGGAAGCGGATTTTATCGCGCTGTGCAACGGCGCCGACCGGAGGTCGTGTTGATTGCGTTCAACCTGATATTTCACTTCACCAACCTAAAATTGGTTGCGGGAGACGGATTTGAACCGCCGACCTTC
>NZ_PXUD01000056.1:0-6409 GCF_003390965.1 Salinivibrio sp. HTSP | reverse complement strand
ATGGCGTGTTAGGTGCCGACAACTGATCGGCGGTAGCATGGCTAAACACTGGATACTCAACCAGCTTATCTAACAGCGGCGCTCAATAGGATGCGCGTTTATCCGTGACCGATTCACACTATCTCAGAACGGATGACAAAAAGATCCTATTAGTCAGACGCTTACAGACTCACGCTTGGGGATAGTGTGAATACGTGAGGAGTGATAGGCGGCATGCACACTTTCGCGGAAGAGCCGTATCGATTAAAGAGGAAAAATCCGCGTGGGATCATTCGATTAGGTAGAAAATGGTGCGGATAACGATTTTGCGAAATCGAGTATGCGCGCTAATACAATGTTAGGGCAAAACGATAATCAGCAGGAGTATGTTAATGGCATCACATTTCTGGAAAGGTGATAGTGCGAGTAGGGTTGCATTTGTTTTTAGTACACCCGGTCGTATCGAGGGTGAAAAAGGTCGCCCTGTTTCTGGTGATACAGGGAAAAATTTAGATGCTATTTTAAAGCACTTAAGAGATTTCGATGAAAGTTTGTTCCCTTCCAATGATCGATATTTTTATCGAATTACAAATGCGTCAACCAAGGTAATGTTCTTAGCTCAGAATGACGGTAAAACGGAGGATACAGATAAAAACATTTCTAGACTTTCTAATGTTGAACGTATCAAAAGAGAGATTGAGGGAGTTGAATGTGTGATTCTTTGTGGTGCTAAAGCTAAAAAGTTAGGCAAACATTTAGACGGCGTAATTGTGGTTGAAAGTTGCCATATGGGTTTCAGAGGTCTGCGCCAAACATTCAAAAATAGATCTGAGAATTTGCGTGATATTGGTAAAAGTGACAGGGACTCCAAAAGAAGAGAGTTATGCGCTGACATTATAAAGAAGCAGCTGGCAGAGAAATTGCCCTAACAAACGAGTATGTCGTCAATCCTAAATGTTAGCGAGATTTTTATCCCACATCACGCCGTCTCTAAGCATCGAATTTAAGATCACTACCAACTTGCGCACACAGGCAATAATGGCGACTTTTTTCGGCTTTCCAGCGGCGACTAATCGGGTATACGTCGCTTTAAAAACAGGATTACATTGCATCGCAGACATCATCGCCATATACAACACGGTACGAACTTGAGCACGTCCACCTTGGATCACTCGTTTGCCTTTATATCGCCCACTTTCTTTTGTCACGGGTGCAACACCAATGAGTGATGCCGCTTGTTTGTTAGTTATATAGCCCAGCTCAGGGACGTTACTGATGATAGATGCTGCCGCAATGCTGCCAATGCCAGGCACGCTTTGTAAGAGCGTATTTTTAGTCTGATATTCAGGGCATGCTTCAATCAACTTCACGAGTTTTTGCTCAATGTTGGTGATTTGATTTTTCATCGCAGTGAGCATGGGTTTGATGGTTGAATGCAAGGTTTTGGGCAGTATCTGCAAGCGGTTCTTTTCCATCGTTTGCATAGATAGGAGCTGGTTTCTCCTGATGACTAAGTCACTCATTAGACGTATATTTTCCGCCTTGATAATGGTGATTTCAGGCTTAATGGCGTCGCCATAATGTGCAATTAACTCAGCATCTAAGCGGTCATTTTTCGCTCTGCGGCCAATGGCGCCGGCGAAGCGTTTAATGTGCACAGGGTTGGCGCGTACGATGGGTAAATTGGCTTCAATACACGCGAGCACAAAGGGCATTTCTAATCGGCCAGTGGCTTCAATGATGATGCGCTCAGACTGATATGGCTTGATGATTTTCAATGCATCTTTAATGCCTTTATCAGTGTTTGGCACAGAGAAGAAATGCGCAGTTGGTCTGACGTAGATGTCGAGTTGCGCTTTGCCGGTATCGACGCCGATGTAGATGTTTTGATTGGATGCATTATTCATAATAAGCTAACTCTTGTTTGCGTAATACGGGTTCGAGACCCAGTCGAGTATTCGAGTTTGGTGCTTGGAGTTCTAAGGTGCGTTCATGTTTGTTATCGGTCTCTCGACAGAGGAGCCAGCGTTCAATCGAACTGCACATTAGAAAGCTTTAGTTGCAGCTAAAGCCTGGGTCTCACTTTACCCAAATACGGGTGAGATTATCCATACAAACCAATTCAAGGCGACCCAAATCGTCGCGCGGCTTTTGGTGATTGCCGCTTCGCGTCAGTGTATCACCAAAAAGCACCCAACAGTTTGGGCGCGTGATTGGGGCGTTATAGCGATAGAGGCAAAAAATGATTTGGGAATCTTTTGATTGGAAAGAACCTTTACTAGAAAGCGCATCTAGATTGCAGAAGCTAAGTAAATCAAATGAGATTGATGAATCTGAATTCGTGCAAATTGAAAAAGATGTTTTCATCGGTTTTTATGCCATTAGAAAGCTAATGGATACATCCAAAATCTCAGACTCAACCAAAAGCTTTGATGTTAGTTTGAAGTGTTTCCCTAACCTGAAACCTGTAGATTATATGAATTGGCATAGAGTGGACGAGTTGTATGATCTTGGCGGCAAACAGTGTGAAACCAAAACTCTCAGAGCACTGTGCAATTTTATTGTGCATAGCTATGTATTTATGCCAGAACTAAATGACGAAGGGCACCTTGTAAGTTTTTATGTTACGTCAGACAAAGATCGAAATAAAAAGCTTTACTCAGTTTCTATTGAGCAGGTAATAAACATTTTCAAATTGGTTGGTAGTGATTATCCAAGTAATACCAAGATGGTCAGGAACCCTAAAACAGGTGATTGGGACATACAGTCGTGGTGATGTGGTGATAATCGCTATAACAAACAACTCAACGGGACAAAAACACGCGGCACTTTTGGTTCGGTTTGTTTTTGAGGTTCAGGCTGGTTCGGTTGAGTGAATGGGGTGGTTTTTGCCCATTAGTTGGGCGTTATATTTGAAGGAGACTATGTCGTACGGAGTCATACTAGCCAAGATTCTTCCACAAAAGTACGTGGCTGACTTCCTTGACGGAAATCTGTACATGAATACGGACGCGTATTTCGTTACGGTTGAATCGTCTGATGCACTCCGGTCAGATACTCATGAAGGAGTGGATGAAGCGTGGCAGTTCAAAGAAATCTCCATTCGAGACAGCTCCGGTAACTGGACGCCGATTGGTGGTACACAAAGTCCGTTGATGTACAGATACGGAGAAAAAGAAAGCCGAAACATCCTCTGTATGTACATGTTTACTGATAAGCCCGACTTTCATTTCGATGAACGAAATATTGCCTTCGGGGATGCGGCTGTGATCATAACCGACTTAAAAGAGTTTGTGAGGCGCTACAAGGCGGCAGCACAAGACGCCGGGAAGCGGCTGCTACACGGTCCGGTCGAATACGTCGATAAACGTGACTATCATGGCCAAATGGGGCCGTTCCGCAAGTTCTCGGAGTACCAATATCAAAGCGAATTTCGCTTTGTTCTGTTCGGTGAGAACGGAGAACCGCCAAAGCCCGTAAAGTTTTCTGTGGGCGATATCAGAGACATTGCGATGGTTTTCTCAAGCAACCAATTACCGGAGTTGCCAAAGGTGAAGCCTCAGGGTGGTCGCAACTAAATATAACCAGGCCAGGCACGGCGACGCCTTTTTCGTTACGGCTTCGCCTCCACTACAAAGGCGCGCATACTGGCAGCGTTAGCGCTCAAACCAACAGGCATTGATACGAGAGGAAGCATTAATGGGCCTAGACGACATAGCTACGATTCTCAGCGGTTTCTCCACGGTTGTAATAGCTATTCTTACTGTATTTTTGTGGCGTGAGAATTGGTTGCTGCGGAAGGCTGGCTCGGAGCCTAATTTAGTTGCGTACTTTGAGCCGCATCCAGATGGAACAGGTGGCTTGAATATCTCAATTGCTAATGTAGGTACAGGCCCCGCAAGAAATGTTTACTTTCAATTCCTGGGAGAGTCAGAGCACTTCACCCGCTATAACCTAACCCTGGATTGCACCACAAAGAGAGGCCCTATAACTCTAATTCCGCAAGGAGAGAAAATTTCGATATTGTTTGCTATCGGTTTTCAACTTTTCAAGCCTAAAGATTCCGACTCTAAAGAGCCTATGCCCCCTTTTAATGTTCGCTTGGAGTGGACTAGCTTGAATGGGGCGAATGCAAAATATGAAGACTATCTATTGGATGTTAAGCCGTATGCTGATCTGCCGGGCCTTATTAACAAGCCATATTTACTAAAGATTGTGGATTCCATAGACGGTGTAGGGAAAAGCGTAGGTAAGCTCAATCAAGATGTAAGGAATTTATCAAACCAGATAGAGGCTAACTCTTTAGAAAACCCAGTAGTAAAGAAGGTTAAGGGAAATGATGAGTCTATCTAAACCAGTCGGGTGTATCGCTCCTGTTTGCGTGACTAATATTCTAGCAATACGCCTGCCAGGAATAAACGGCGCTAACAAGTCAAAGCACTCGGACGCAGAAAAGCTGCTCCGGTGTTTGAAGCGTTAGCTGTAGGAGGTAGGTTAGTGCCATTACAAAATAGAGTCGATCCTTTGGGGAATTTGACTGCCGTCAGCTCGCGAGGTGAGTTCCTCGGAAATAGAGGGATTCTGCATGATGAGAGTAGGAAAATAGTTAAGCCTTGGGCGCACAAAAATTGGGTGATTTGTGAACTTAGCTTTAAGGGAATAAAGCGAGAATTGTTTTCTCCGGGTAGCTACTCTGAGCTGTTTTTTTTGGACGAAGCTACAGCATTATCCGCAGGCCACCGGCCTTGCGCTCATTGTAGGCGACAGAGATTTAATGAATTTAAACGCTTATGGGGTGAGGTAAGCAGTTCTCCTGATAAGGTTGCAGTGTCAGCTCCAGAAATAGACAAACAACTTCATCTGGAAAGAGCTAGTCGTAATCGAGACAAAGTCTTATATAGTGCGAATTTTAGCGAAGTTTCAGAAGGTAGTTTTATAGCTATTGGCAAGGAAACGTATCTCTTTTGGAGTGGCAGTCTTCATAAATGGTCTCATCATGGCTACACTGAATCACGCTCGCTACCTTCTCAAAACGAAACTGTATCAGTTATTACCCCATATACTATTGTTCAAATGTATAAGGCGGGTTTTAAACCATTAGTTCATTCGTCAATTTACAGCTAATGAGGCTACATGGATTCCCTCGTTCGTCAAGCATCCGCGAAGCGTATTGAGTTTGGTTTGGACTGCCGCTCTACATTCGGCCTTTTACTGACTCACGTCATGGCCCTGATGACATTGCGCGGTTGCAGTGCCTAATTCGTTAGAAGGCATCAAGGTGCCCGCCGCATTAACAGGCTCTCTGCAAATGGTCTTCACCGATACTCATCAACTTGCGTGTGCAATGACCCGGTTGGTGTACTTCTCTTTACGACAGTGACGAGTTAGGCCGCGTAGTCTTGATAATCTGTTTGATGGTGCAATAACGCCCACACAATGCGTGCATTTTTGGCTGCGAGAGCGACAATGGCGCGATTCATGCCACGTCGCTCAAGGATATTTCGCCCCCAAACACTGAGCCTATCTTGCTTATCGCCTAGGTTCGTGATGACGGCTCTCGCGCCATGCACTAAGAGTGTTCTGAGATATTTATCTCCTCGTTTACTAATACGACCTAATCGAGGCTTTCCTCCGGTTGAGTACTGTTTGGGCACTAATCCAAGCCAAGCCGAAAAGTCTCTACCGGAATCAAACTGCTCGCCTTTTCCGATAGTGGCGATAATCGCCGTTGCTGTTTGTGGACCAATGCCGCGAACATTAAGAATACGCTGGGCATTGGGACTGGCCTTGGTAACCATATCGAAACACTGCTCAGTATCGTCGATACGCTGATTAAGTGTTTGTAGGTGGTCAAAGCAATCTGCCACGACAGCACGAGCAATATCAGGTAGGCCATTTTCTGCTGCCTCGAGAATGAGTGGTACTTGACGGTGAACGGCGGCTCGTCCTGTTGGAATAATAATGCCGAACTCTGCCAGTAATGCACGAATGCGATTAATGAGGGCGGTACGTTCATTGACCCAATGTTCACGTACACGATGAATGGCAAGAATCGCTTGGCGTTCGGGTGACTTAACAGGAATGAACCGGCTGTTTGGACGCTGAACAGCGTCACAAATGGCAACGGCATCGTTCAGGTCATTTTTTACTTTTGTGCGATAAGGACCGACATACTTTGCGGCCATGATGCGGGTATCGTGGCCGAGCTTGTTGAATTCTCTGGCCCAATAATGTGCCCCACTACAGGTCTCAATACCTATGCACATCGTAGGCATATTTGCTAATGTAGCCAGTAGCTTAGCGCGTGAAACAGATTTATGGAGAATGACTTTTCCGTGGTCATCCACCGCGTGAAGAGAAAAGTGGTGCTTGGCGAGATCAACGCCACAAAAGAATTGAGTAGACATGGTTACCTCCGGTATTAAAGGCC
>NZ_PXUD01000055.1:0-27232 GCF_003390965.1 Salinivibrio sp. HTSP | reverse complement strand
ACCCTGAGTTTCACCTTCAATCGAGATATAACATGGCGTTGGCATAGTTGCTCCTATCAGTATTTAGTCGTTAGGCATAACCACCTTGGTTATGCGTCACCCCTAATATGCCAATTTCATGCCAACTTTTTTATTGTTTAATATCAGCAAGTTAAAAATTGAGTGACCAATTTTTTGTAAGGGCTGAGCAAAAAGTTGCCAAGCTGAGCAACTTTTTGCTTGCGTAAAAAGATGGCTCGATTGTTAGTGCATAATAAAAATAGCGCCACGTTAATGGCGCTATTTTTCTCACTTAAAAAGCAAACGTTTGCTTTTTGAGTCCAAAAATTACAGGGTAAGGCCGATACGCTTTGCCACCTCGATGTAAGCATCCACAACGCCACCTAGGCCTTGGCGGAAGCGGTCTTTATCCAGTTTTTCTCGGGTATTGGCATCCCACAATCGACAACCGTCGGGGCTAAACTCGTCACCCAGAACAATATTGCCTTGATGATCAACACCAAACTCAAGTTTGTAATCGACCAGCAATAAGTCACCGTCGGCAAACAAGGCTTTGAGAACATCATTCACCTTATAGGTCAGTGATTTCATCGTCGCCAGCTGTGCTTGTGTCGCGTAGCCCAAAGACTCACACAGGGATTCATTGACCATAGGATCGTGCAGTGCGTCGTTTTTTAAAAACAGTTCAAAGGTCGGTGGCGTCAATGCCGTACCTTCTTCGACGCCGAGGCGACGGCAAAGCGATCCGGCCGCGATGTTGCGCACCACACACTCTACTGGGATCATATCGAGCTTTTTCACCACGCACTCGGTATCGGACAATAATTGGTCCATTTGGGTGGGGATGCCCGCCTGCTCAAGCTTTTGCATGATGAAGTGATTAAATTTGTTATTCACTTCACCTTTTCGCTCAAGCTGCTCGACACGTTCGCCATCAAACGCAGACGTGTCATTGCGAAAGTGCAGAACAAAGCGGTGCTCATCCTCTGTGGCATAGACAGATTTTGCCTTACCGCGATACAACTCAGCACGTTTTTCCATTACCTATACTCTCCATTAGGCGCTAAAAGTAAGGGACGCTCACCGCGTCCCTATAAAATTACTCTGATACCTGACTCACTTGGGCAATGACCGCTTTTAGCGCTGGACTCAGCGCTTCTAACGTCGTCTCATCAACGGGTTTGCCATCGCTGTTGGTGACGTTAAGTGATGTGCGGTTGCCGAGATCGCCCAGCAGCAAGGTGTAGCTGTTATCTGGGAACGAAACCGGATCAACGCCAAGGGATTGCCAGCGCTCATCACTTGGCGCAACGTGACGGGTTTTTACCGTGCCCTGCGACTGGTTACGACTTTCTATCGTGAACCCTAAAGGCTTAATGATGGCAGGCAGCTTTTCCCACACTACGTCATAGGGCGCACGAGCAATAATCACTGGCAGGCCACTGCGATCGGTACCAAAGCTAATCGGAATATCTGCTTGACGTTGCTCGGCCAGACGGCGCGCTTCGGCACGCAAGGCCGCATCGTGACTGACCGTGATAAGGTTGGTCATCAAGGTGTTGTAGCGCTCACGCAACGCAGGCGTGAGTGGCTCATCGCTGGCTTTCGCGCGCGAGTCAATCATATTCACCCCTAGCGCAAAACGGCGACCTTGCTCAAGACGCGATAGACGGAAGCGTGCTTGATGGGCGCTGTCTTCTTTTTCCCAAGCAATCCAACCGGTTTCTACTTGGTCTGCGGTTTGTGAGGCCACTGGAATGGTCTGCTCGCTGACCAAACGCTCCACCGTTTGCCACACTTTATCGAGTTGCTTTTCATTGGCAACCGCAAGGGTGACACCGCGGCTATCACGTTGTATCCGTGCGCCCGGGATTAAGTCCAGCACTTGGCGCGGCGGACGAATATCAACGTTCTGACCCACTTCACCATTAAAGTCTTGTGTCGGGATCTGATAATTGGTGGAAAAATACGGCGCTTGATCCGGCAAGGTTTGCCATGGCGACAACGGGGTTGTTTGCAAGTAGCCAAAGTCATCTTTGGCTTGACGACGCTGCTCGACGCCACCACTGCAGGCCACCACACTGGTGGCCATGATGGCACAAAGGCCGAGCTTAAATACTGGTTTCATTGACACTCCAACGGCTTACACCGCACCTGCTACACGCAGTGCTTCTCGCACATCTGGACGCAAGTGCTCGCTTAATTCAGTTAATGGCAGACGAAGGTGTCCATCCGCAATCAAGCCCATTTCGCGGACTGCCCACTTCACTGGGATCGGATTGGCTTCGTCAAACAGGTGGCGATGTAGGGGGATCAAGGTTTCGTTGATGGCATGTGCTTGCTCTGCGTCACCCGCGCGCGCCAGTTTGATCATTTTCGCCATTTGCGCCGCTGCCACATTATTGGTCACAGAGATAACGCCATGCCCCCCAGCCAAGACAAAATCTAGGCCCGTTAAATCATCGCCACTGAATAAGAGGAAATCATCGCCACAAAGTTCCCGATGGATCGCCACTCGGCTTACATCAGCAGTGGCATCTTTAAGACCAATAATATTGTCAAACTCAGCCAATCGCGCCACTGTCTCCGGTTGAATATCGACCGCCGTACGCCCGGGGACATTATATAAAATTTGCGGCAGGTCAGTGGCTTCAGCAATGGCTTTGTAATGCTGGAACAAGCCTTCCTGGGTCGGTTTGTTGTAATAAGGGGTCACGCTTAGACAGGCCGCCACGCCCGAGCCAGCAAACATTTTACTGAAAGTGATGGCTTCGTGGGTGGCATTGGCACCGGTTCCCGCGATAACCGGAATACGCCCATTAGCAAATTCCAAGGTTTTTAGCACAATTTTAATGTGCTCATCCACGGTTACTGTCGACGACTCACCCGTCGTGCCCACTGCGACAATCGCATCAGTGCCCGATTGGATATGAAACTCGACCAGTTTTTCCAGGCTAACGTAATCAACTTCGCCGTGTGCATCCATTGGTGTGACGAGCGCCACAATGCTTCCAGAAACCATGTTCGTCTCCCTTATTAGTGATGCTTGCAATGTTACTTTTGGCGCTGGGCAAACACAAGAATAACCCTGCGTCTAGGCATGTCTTAATCGACATTTTTTCATCGATAGACAATGTGTCTTAACGTTATAATCGAAGAAGGAGGGAGCCTGCGTCAATGGGCAGTCAAATCCTGTCAAGTCAGTGATCCTATTATCAAAAACTTGCGTAATCTCGATCACTCTCTATCATCGTGGACTCGGTTGACCGACAAAAAGGAAACGCAGCGCATGCAAACAATCACCGAAGGCGCCCAAGCGCCCGATTTTTCACTGCAAGACCAAAATGGCGACACCGTCACGCTTAGCCAATTCAAAGGCGACAAACGTGTTCTGGTTTATTTCTACCCAAAGGCGATGACACCGGGCTGTACAACGCAGGCCTGCTCATTACGCGATACCAAAGCTGAGTTGGATGCACTGGATACCGTGGTGCTTGGCATAAGCCCCGATCCGGTGAAAAAACTGGCCCGCTTTGTTGAACGTGATGCACTTAACTTCACGCTGTTGAGCGATGAAGATCATGCCGTCGCCGATGCGTTCGGTGTCTGGGGACCGAAAAAATTCATGGGCAAAGAATACGATGGGATTCATCGTCTAAGCTTTTTGGTCGGCAAAGACGGTAAGATAGAACATGTGTTCAATAAGTTTAAAACCAAGGACCACCACCAAGTGGTGCTTGATTACTTAAACCAAGCGTAACGTCAGTCCACGTTAGCGTTGGCGACAGAGCAGCCTACAGACTAGAAGCGCACGGCCACCGTGCGCTTTTTGTATGATTAACCGACAGGCTTTGCCAACGCCTCCGGATATCCGCGGCGTATCGCAAGCTCGCAAGCGGTATCGATTATTTTCGCGGTGTTGGGGCGCGACAGTGGCTGATAAGAGGTAGGCGAGATCCAACCCGCATCTTCAAATTGCGCCAGTACTTTATTGATGGCCGTCAGCGCCGACGACGCTTTAACAATTTCAAAGCGTGCATAACGCTCACCATCAAACGACACATCCGAGGCACGTAAGGAAGGATCATCCCCGGGGATTTGCTGCGCACCACACAAGGGTTTGCCGCCGACTTCCGCCTGTTTAAATGCCGGTAACCACTGGCCAAAGTGGTCAATCGCACGATCAGTGCGTTCACACACTTCTTGCCAGTCCCAGCCTTTATCGATGTTTTTCACATAACGTGCATCGACAGTCGGTTGCGCCGACTCCGCAGAGCTTTTCACTAAACCACGCTCAAACAAGGTAACATCTTGGGTCATGCCATGGAGTTGGAAAAAACCATCCGGGTAAGGGGTCAATTGTGCCATCCCTTGTGGCGTGCCCCGCTGGCCATGGACAATAATCTCTGGCCATTGATATTCGGTGCTTGTCCAGTGCGCGATATATGCGGCTTTGTATTCCACCAAACGCTTGCGACCAAACCCGGCCATATCATCGATCGTGCCCGTACGGAATCCAGCCGCATTGATCAGATAATCAACCTCAGTGCTTTGTATCTGGCCAGTCTGGTCTTGATAGGTTACCCGCCACCCTGACGAGATGGGCTGAGTATCCATCACTTTGTGATTGAAATTAAGCTGACAATGCGGCGCGTCAGCAAGGGTCAATTGCGCTTCCGCTGCCAGGCGAAAGACGCTAAGCCCGTATTCTTGCACCAGCACCAGTGGGTACTTCATTGCACTTAAATCGAGTGATTGCGCTACTGGCCACATCCACTGGTCAGCGACATCCGTCACGCTGTGATAGTCTTGGTCGCGTAAAGCTTCTAACCGGTCTTGATGATACAAGCGGAAATAATCGCTCGGCTCGCCCATGACTTTATTATCGCTATCGATCTCAACCAATTGCGCGTAGCGCTCGCGCAGGGTTTCTAAACGTGCAATCACGCTGTCGAGCGAGCCTGGGTCTTGCTGAGGAACGGCGAGGACAGTCGGTCGACGATTAACCGAATGCGGATACATGCGCACCGTGGCCACCGACTGTTCGAGTAAGGTCAGGCATTGATCGAGTGAAATTTCACGATACAAATTGCCGCCCGCATGCAGATGACAAATCGGCGGCCCACTGACCAAGCCGGTGCCCGCTTCAAACACCTGGGTATCCACGCCGCGCTCAGCCAAGCGCATTGCTGCTGTGGTTCCTGCAACACCGCCACCTATCACCGCGACGCGAAACTTTTCTACTTGCGTTTTTTCTTGCCTGTGTTCTGCCATGCCAACCCTGTTTTCATTACTACTTCTATGGGCCAAACTGATCACGGCGTGTCGATGTTTACCTGCCGCTCAGCCCCTTTAATTAGGGGCGTGAAAACAAGATGGATCACTCAATCTCTGCTTTGGGATCGTCATCCAGCTCAATCACCGGCAGCGCTTGCCACACCGCTTTCACTAAGGTCGCCAATGGAATAGCAAAAAATACGCCCCAAAAGCCCCAGAGTCCACCGAAAACCAGTACGGCTATTATGATGGCGACGGGATGTAAATTCACCGCTTCTGAAAAAAGCACGGGGACGAGCACATTGCCATCCAGCGCTTGGATAACACCATAGGCGATCATCACATACCAAAAGCCAGGCTCGAGCCCCCACTGGAACAAAGCAACAATCGCTATCGGGAGGGTGACAATCGCCGCGCCGATATAAGGCACCAGCACAGAAAAGCCCGTCGCCACACTGAGTAGCACCGCGTAGCGAAGATCTAACAGGCTAAAGGTCAAGTAGCTGGTCACCCCGACGATAATGATTTCAGTCACTTTGCCGCGGATGTAGTTGGAGATCTGTTGATTCATCTCATGCCCGACTCGAGAGGCAAGACGACGATTACGCGGCAACAAGCCTTTAAACATCGCCAGCATTTGCGCTTTGTCTTTGAGCAAAAAGAACACCAGCAGCGGCACCAAAATCAGGTATACCGCTACCGCGACTAAGTTGACCAAAGACGCCAATGAACCTTTTACCAGTGTTTCACCCAGGTTAAGCACTTTATTTTGCAAGGTGTCGACAAAGGTGTTGACCATATGCGGATTAATCAGCTCTGGGTAGCGTTCTGGCAAACTCAGCATCAGTGCTTGCATGTTGTTAAACATATTTGGCACATCAGCGACCAAACTGACCCCTTGGTTCCATATGGTCGGCACCAACCCAAATAATGCCATCAAGGTTAAGCTGACAAACACAGTCAATACCACCAGCACTGACAACACGCGGGGCAACCCCAACCGACAGAGACGATTGACCGGCCAATCGAGTAGATAGGCCATCACGATCGCCACCAGCAATGGGGCGAGCAAATTGCCAAAAAAGTAGATGGTAATAAAACCAAAAAGGAGGATCGCCACCAGGCTTACCGCATGTGGGTCAGAAAAACGTCGCCGATACCAGCGATGTAACATATCAAACATAAAAAGCCCGCTATTTCTTTGTGATGAGTAGCCGCGAAGCTGGCGTGTCTAACCACTGCATGCTGAAGCCTTCGCGTTTAAAATACTTGGGGATATCGTCTTTCGCCCCTTGATCACCGAGTAAAATCACCAATTGCTCACCTGACGACAATAACGCGGCGGCGCGCTTTGCCAGCAATAGCGCCATTGGGCAAACATGTTCTCGCAAATCAAGTGTTTGAGATTCCATTCTGACTCACCGGTCGGTATTATCGTCAGTATTGTAATGGACATTAGATAGAACGCCAACGAAACCCTAACGGGTTTTATCGGTCTGTACCTAAGTACACCCTGCATTTAAAGGTCATCATACTTATGTCATCACGCGCACTTGGCTCTCACAAAGGCAGCAAGGCTCGCCGCCTGCTCTGTTATGCATTAGCGGGGGTGTTAGCGAGCGCGCCTGTGTCTGCCCGCGTTGAGTCATACCAAAGTGATTTACCGGATATCGGTACCGCTGCCGTCAGTACCTTATCGGTGGCCAAAGAGAAAGAGTTTGGTGATGCCTATATGCGGATGCTAAGAGCCAGCAAGCCCATCATCAGCGATCCTTTGCTCAACGAGTATATTAACGGCTTAGGTCATCGACTGGTGGCGAATGCTAACGATGTTCGTACACCCTTTCGATTTATTTTAATCGATAATCAGGCAATCAACGCCTTTGCCTTTTTCGGTGGCTACGTGGCCATGCACTCCGGCCTGTTCCTCCATGCAAAAACGGAAAGCGAGCTGGCATCGGTGATGGCCCACGAAATCGCCCATGTCACCCAACGTCATTTGGCGAGAAGCATGGAGGAGCAAGCGCAAACCTCGCCGCTGACCGTCGCCGCCTTAGTGGGGTCATTGATGCTCGCGATTGCCGCTCCCGAAGCCGGGATTGCAGCCGCACACGCCGCGACAGCCGGCAGTATGCAAAACCAAATCAATTTCACTCGTCGCAATGAAGAAGAAGCCGATCGGATCGGTATTGAAACCCTCGCACGTGCTGATTTTGATGTGCAAGCCATGCCGCGATTTTTCTCACGGCTGGCGGATGAGTACCGTTACGCCAGCCAAATGCCCGAGTACTTCAGCACCCACCCTTTACCGGCTTCACGGATCACTGACTCTCGCGCTCGTGCCCGCCAATACCCACAAAAACGGGTACCTGTCTCGCCCGATTATCAACTCGCGCGCGCCCGTATCGTCGCGCGATATAGCGGCATCGCCAGCCGCTCGGCGATGGATTGGTTTGAACGGCTTCATAAAGAGGCCTCGCCGGCCGAAAAGCAAAGCCTCAACTACGGGATGGCGTTGCTTGATATTGATGCCCGTCGTTTTGACGATGCGCGAGAAAAATTAACCCCACTTATCAAGGCGCAACCTAATAATCGATTTTTCCTTGATGCGATGACCGATTTAAACATCGGTGAGAAACAGTACGACAAAGCATTGACGCGCCTTGAAAACGCATTGAACCATCAACCTAATAACCGCGTATTATTGCTCAATCGTGCCTATACCCTCGTCAAAGCCAAGCGAGGAGGTGAGGCAATCTCCATGCTGGAGCGATATACACACCAGCATCCAGATGACAGCAACGGTTGGTTTTTGTTACAACAAGCGTACGAAAGTACCGGTACGCATCGAGACGGTGAGCTGGCCGCCCAAGGTGAGCGTTATGCCTTACGCGGACAATGGGACAAAGCCATTCGCAATTATACCCAAGCCGCCCAGCTCGCTGAGTTAGGTAGCTTGGCGCAGGCACGGTATGATGCGCGTCTTGATCAACTACGTCGCCAACAAGCCCGCTTTAAAGCGCTTAGCGACCGTTAACTCACTCAAAAAGGATCATTGTTGTGACCGCTATAACTCTCTACCACAACCCGCGTTGCTCCAAAAGCCGCGAAACTCTCAAGTTGTTGGAGTCCAACGGTGTGACGCCGACTATTATCAAGTATCTCGATAACCCGCTTTCTGCTGAAGCCTTATCGATGTTAAAACAGCAACTCGGGCTCAGCTCGTTTCGGGAGATGATGCGAACCAAAGAAGCGGACTACAAAGCGGCGAACTTGGGCGATGCGTCAGTAGACGAGGCGCAACTACTCGACGCCATGGTCAACAATCCCAAATTGGTCGAACGTCCCATTGCAGTAAAAGGGGAAAAGGCGGTGATTGGTCGCCCCCCTGAGAACGTACTCGCGCTGATAAAATGACAAAGGTATTAGTGCTTTACTACAGTCGATCGGGGAATACACGCAAGCTCGCCCAACAAGTCGCGCGGGGCATCGAAGCACAAGGTGTGGAAGCCGTGTTGCGCACGGTGCCCGAGCTACCCGCTTACCCTAATGGTCAAACCCCGGCCTCGACGGCGAAAGACCCTTTTGTCACCCGGCAAGACTTGTTGGATTGCCACGGTTTGGCGCTTGGCAGCCCGGTGCGCTTTGGTAATATGGCCGCGCCCTTAAAGCAGTTTATCGACAGTACCAGTGGTGAGTGGCTATCAGGTGCACTGATTGATAAACCTGCCGCGGTATTTGGCGCTGGCTCTATGTTGCATGGCGGGCAAGAAACCACCCTGCTCACCATGACGGTGCCGCTGCTTCATCATGGCATGATGCTGCTCGGTGTCCCGCATAGCGAGCGCGCATTACACACCACAGAAGGCGGTGGTTCACCTTATGGTGCGTCGAGTGTGGCTGATGCAAACCAGCCTTTAATCGCCGACGAAAAACAAATCGCCAAAACCTTAGGCCAACGTCTCGCACGTTTTGCACAAACCGTTCACCATCACTTGGGATAAAAGGATAGAATTGTGACTGACTCTCGGCTTGCATTAATGCGTAAGCTTTCGTTGTTGAGTAACCTCGGCCTGATTGCCTGGGTGGTCATCTGGCACGCATCATTGTCGCCCCATCCTCACCTCAATGCCTTGGCGGTGACCATCGGCTGGACGATTCCTCTGCTACTCCCGCTGCCTGGGATCGTGAAAGGCAAGCCCTTTACCCACGCGTGGGCCAACTTTATTTTGATGTTTTACTTTTTGCACGCGTTAACCCTTATTTATGTTGATGAAGGGGAGCGCTGGCTCGCCGCGACCGAGCTGGTTTTAGTGACCTTTGCGTTCGCCAGTAACATTGTCTTTGCGCGTTGGATGGGAAAATCACAAGGGCTGAAGCTGCCGCGTCTTTCTCAAGTGGAACGTGAAGAACGCCAACGTTTTGAAGGCAAGGATAACGCCTCGTCTGACTAAGAACTGGCCTTTATCCTCGCCCTTGGTTTGTTGATCTCCTCGGCTAAGCCAAGCCCCGCGCTTGGCTTACACCGGATAAGGGCGGCGAGAAAAGTATCGATGGCCACACTTGCTGCAAGGGGCAATCACATCCACTCGGCTATGGCGTGACTGGTGTTGGCACTGCTCACATTGCAATACACCCAGCCCCACAATTTCACCCGCTTCATACACACCATGATGCTGAAGGTCATCGAATACTTCACGCCACTCTAGCTGCGTACGATCAGTGATTTCTGCCAGTTGTTCCCAAATCGAGTTGGCAATCAGGTCGTTAAACACCTGACTGTCCATTTCTTCGGTTTGAGATTTGTCATACTGCTCACCAAAGGCTTTCACATCCCGCTTGAAGTACGCCTCAATCAGCGCCCACTCATCTTTGGTTAGATCCGCGGCTGCTTTGAGGTATTGATCAGACAACTCGACCCAGCGAGACAAAGCCTCTGGACTGTTTTCCAGTGCCTCTTTTACCCGCTCAATGATACTTTGTTGCGGTTCTTTCTCTTTATTCATGGTTCCGTCCTGATTCAAGTGTTGTTGCGGTCTCTGCCTTTCGTTATTCTATGACGATATTTCTCTTTCAGGTTTTACCTTTCTCACAGAATCTCGGAAGCCATCGATGCAAGAACAATATAGCCCGCAAGATATTGAACAAAAAGTTCAAGCCCATTGGGATGACAATAAAACCTTTGTGGCTCATGAAGACCCTAACAAAGAAAAGTTTTACTGTCTTTCTATGTTCCCTTACCCCAGTGGTCGACTTCACATGGGGCATGTCCGTAATTATACCATCGGTGATGTGATCTCGCGTTATCAGCGCCTGCAAGGCAAAAATGTGATGCAACCTATTGGTTGGGATGCATTTGGTTTGCCAGCCGAAGGGGCCGCTATCAAGAACAAAACCGCCCCCGCACCTTGGACTTACGAAAACATTGATTACATGAAAGGCCAGCTGAAAATGCTGGGCTTCGGTTACGATTGGGATCGTGAAATCGCCACTTGTAGCCCAGATTACTACCGCTGGGAGCAAGAGTTCTTCACCACGCTGTACAACAAAGGCTTGGTCTACAAAAAGACTTCCTCGGTCAACTGGTGTCCGAATGACCAAACCGTGTTAGCGAACGAGCAGGTGCACGAAGGATGCTGCTGGCGTTGTGACACCCCTGTCGAGCAAAAAGAAATTCCACAGTGGTTTATCAAAATCACCGATTATGCAGAAGAGCTGCTGCAAGATATCGACAAACTGGATGGTTGGCCAGAAATGGTCAAAACCATGCAACGCAACTGGATTGGCCGCTCAGAAGGGGTGGAGCTGACCTTTGACGTGGAAGGTGAGCACCCTGCTCTGGATGTGTACACTACCCGTCCCGACACCTTGATGGGTGTGACCTATGTCGGTATTGCGGCTGGCCACCCACTGGCCGATGCCGCGGCCAAAAACAACCCAGCCTTGGCTGAATTTGTCCAAGAATGCCGTAACACCAAGGTAGCGGAAGCCGAGCTTGCCACCATGGAGAAAAAAGGCATGGCGACGGGCTTGTACGCCACGCACCCATTAAACGGCCGCCGCGTACCTATCTTTGTCGCCAACTTTGTACTGATGGACTATGGAACGGGCGCGGTCATGGCCGTGCCTGCCCACGACCAACGCGATTTTGAATTTGCCAGTAACTACGGCCTCGATATTGAGCCGGTGATCCTGGATGAAAACGGCCATGCGCCTGATTTGTCCGAGCAAGCCTATACAGAAACAGGCAAGCTGTTTAACTCGGGTGAATTTGATGGTTTGGACTTTGATGCCGCGTTTGATGCGATTGCCGCCAAGCTCGAGTCGTTGGGCAAAGGCAAGAAAACCGTTAACTTCCGTCTTCGTGACTGGGGCGTGTCACGCCAACGCTATTGGGGCGCGCCTATCCCCATGCTGAACAGCGAAGACGGGGAAGTGGTACCTGTTCCGACGGATGAACTGCCCGTGATCCTGCCAGAAGATGTGGTGATGGACGGGGTACAAAGCCCGATAAAAGCAGACAAACAGTGGGCACAAACCCAATACCAAGGCAAGCCTGCACTGCGTGAAACCGATACCTTCGATACCTTTATGGAATCGTCTTGGTATTATGCACGCTATTGCTCGCCGCAGGCCGATCAAATGCTCGACCCAAGTGCTGCCAACTACTGGCTGCCTGTGGATCAGTATATCGGCGGCATTGAGCACGCTTGTATGCACCTTCTCTACTCGCGCTTCTTCCACAAGTTGTTGCGTGATGAAAATATGGTTGATAGTGATGAGCCGTTTAAGCAACTACTGTGTCAAGGCATGGTACTGGCTGATGCCTTCTACTATACCGATGACAAAGGCGTGCGCGTGTGGGTATCACCAACCGAAGTGACCGTCGAACGTGACAGTAAAGGGCAAATTGTTGATGCGGTAGACCGCCAAGGCAATGCCGTGGTCCATGCGGGCATGACCAAGATGTCGAAGTCGAAAAACAACGGCATTGACCCACAATTAATGGTGGAAAAATACGGCGCCGACACGGTACGCCTGTTCATGATGTTCGCCGCACCTGCTGATATGACCCTAGAGTGGAAAGAATCAGGGGTTGAGGGGTCACACCGCTTCTTGCGTCGCGTGTGGAAACTGGTTTATGAGCACAGTCAACAAGGGCCTGTCGCGGCATTGGATGCGAGCGCGCTCAACAATGAGCAAAAAGCGCTACGCCGCGAGGTGCATAAAGCCATTGCCAAAGTCAGTGATGACATGGGACGCCGTCAGACCTTTAACACCGCTATCGCGGCGATTATGGAGCTGATGAACCGATTGGTGAAAGCGCCACAACAAAGCGAGCAAGACCGTGCGGTACTTGATGAAGCCCTCAAAGCTGTGGTGCTCATGCTTTATCCGATCACCCCGCATATCTGCTTTAGCATGTGGCAGGCACTCGGTGAGACCCACATTGATGACGCGACGTGGCCACAGGCCGACGAAGCAGCCATGGTTGAGGATGAGAAACTGATTATCGTCCAAGTCAACGGTAAACTGCGCGCCAAGATCACCGTCGCTGCAGATGCGGAGAAAGAGGCCGTAGAAGCGCAAGCGATGGCAGATGAAAACGTGGTGAAATTTACCGAAGACAAAACCGTGCGCAAGGTGATTTACGTGCCTGGCAAGCTGGTTAACATTGTTGCCAACTAACAAGGAGCGATGGAGTGAATCTGTTTAAGACAATGCTTCGCTCCCTGCTTGTCGCGATGGTCTGTTTGACCATCGCGTCTTGCGGGTTTGCCTTGCGCGGCAGCTACAATCTGCCCGATGAAGTGGATAAGGTCTCATTGACCAGCTTTGACCCTTATGGCGAGTTAACCCGACAAATGCGAAATGCCTTGCGTCAACACAAGGTCGATCTCGTCTCCCCTTCCAAGGAGGTGGCTAATATCCACTTGCTCGGGGAAAGCAATAGCGAACAAACGCTATCGCTTTATCAAAACAGCCGTGTGGCGGAGAAAGAATTTCGCTATGTCGCCCGTTATCGCGTCACCGTACCCGATAAAGGCAGTTATACCTATAACACCACCTTGAGTCGTAACTTCCTTGATAACCCACTGACAGCGTTGGCAAAGTCTGTAGAGGAAGATAAGTTAGTCGCGGAGATGCGTACAGAAGCCACTCGGCAAATTATGCGTCAGCTTTCCCAATTAAAAGGCGATATCGCCGAGTTTGAGCGCCAACAGGCCGAACAAGCGGCAATGGAGACACTCGAGCAAGGTGAAACACCGACTAAGCCTGATGTTATCATTGAAACGCGACAAACCGAGACGAACACCGCGCAATGATGAGAACCTATCCCGACCAATTGGCGCAGCAGCTCAACCAACCGCTGCGCCAAACTTATTTGGTTTTCGGCTCCGACCCATTACTTAAACTCGAAGCACGCGATGCCATTGCACACGCGGCACGCGCCCAAGGTTTTGAAGAGCATCATAAATTTGTCATTGATGGTCAGCTAGATTGGCAAGAAGTCATCGATTGCTGTCAAGCACTTAGCTTGTTTGCGTCTCGGCAAATTATTGAACTTACCTGCCCTGACAATGGCCTCACCAGCACGCAAGCCAAGCAGCTTACTGAGCTGGCCGCTTATCTGCATCCTGATATCCTTTTATTGGTGCAAGGGGAAAGGCTCAACAAAAAGCAAGAAAGCGCCAAATGGTTTTTAGCGCTCGCCCAACACGGCTTATACGTGGTGTGTAACACCCCGGAAGCTCGTCACTTACCACGCTTTATTGAGCAACGCTGTCGTCACTTGGGACTAAAGCCTGATCAACCTGCGCTACAGCTATTAGCACAATGGCATGAAGGAAACCTCCTCGCCTTAGTGCAAAGTCTGCATATCTTGCAGCTACTTTATCCCGATGGTGCACTCACCTTGCCTCGTATTGAAAGTTCGCTGTCACGCCATCATCACTTTACCCCCTTCCAGCTCACCGATGCGCTGCTAGCCGGTAAGGCACAACGCGCGCAGCGGATACTCGACCAGCTTCGCGCTGAAGGGGAAGAGCCAACACTTCTGTTGCGACTGATTCAAAAAGAGCTTAAGCAGCTGTACACCATTCAAGAGCAAGGACAAAAAGGCAGGCCGTTGAATGCCATCTTTGATCAGTTCCGTGTGTGGCAAACCCGTCGTCCCATGCTCACAGCCGCTCTCAATCGACTCAATAAAGCCCGGTTAACCACACTGCTACGCCGCTTGGCGCAGATAGAAATCAGGCTAAAAACGGACTTTGGTAGCGATCCTTGGCCGGATCTGCAGTATTTTTGTGCACTCATGACCCAAGCGTCCGAACCACTCACGCCCTAGCGTGTCCAAAGCGGTAGCAAGTGGTATACTGCCTAGATAAAACCAAGAGCAAAACACAGAGGTTTTCTTTGCAAGCGAACGAGTTAAAACAGTTTGTGACCGATAAGGTCGATGAGTTAAAAGCCAGCGATATTGTGACCCTGGATGTCCGCGACAAATCATGCATTACCGACTTTTTAGTGCTGTGTACCGGCAACTCTCGCCGTCATGTCGCCTCTATTGCCGAGCATGTGTGTGAACAAGCCCAAGCAGTGGATATCGACTCGCTCGGCACGGAAGGCCAAGATGACAGCGAATGGGTGGTCGTCGATTTAGGTGACGTCATGGTGCACGTCATGCAAGAGGAGCAACGCCAACTCTATCAATTGGAAAAGCTCTGGAACTAAACCATCATGAAAATCCAACTGATTGCGGTCGGCAATAAAATGCCCAAATGGGTAGAGCAAGGCTTTGAAGAGTATCAACGCCGCTTTCCAAAAGACATGCCACTCGAGCTAATAGAGGTCCCTGCTGGCAAGCGCAGCAAAAATGCCGATATCGCCCGCATCTTGCAAAAAGAAGGGGACGCCATGTTGGCGGCCGTCAGCCGGGGTAGTCGCATTGTGACACTCGATATTCCCGGCAAGCCTTGGGACACACCACAATTGGCTAATCAGTTGGAAAAGTGGAAACTTGATGGCCGCGATGTCGCTATTTTGATCGGTGGGCCAGAGGGGCTTGCGCCACAGTGTAAGGCTGCTGCGGAGCAAAGCTGGTCGCTGTCACCACTGACTCTGCCTCACCCATTAGTTCGGGTTATCATGGCAGAGAGCCTTTACCGCGCGTGGAGTGTCACCACCAATCATCCGTACCATCGAGAATAAGTTGAGATGAAGCGCCAACGAGTTGAAATACGAGACCACAGCGCCGAGGCGGCCTTGTTTGTGCGTCGCGCTATCGTCTGCTTTGTCGGTATTATGGCGTTGGTCGGGGTGCTGCTGACTAACCTTTATCATATTCAGGTGACCGAGCACCAAGACTACCAAACCCGCTCGAACGATAACCGTATCAAGGTCGTTCCCGTCGCCCCTAACCGTGGCCTTATTTATGATCGCAATGGAAAGTTACTAGCGGAAAATCGTCCCGTTTATCACCTAGAAGTGACCCCTGAGCAAGTCGATGATATGCCGGCAACCCTCGCCCAGCTAAAAGACTTACTTTCATTGACCGACAAAGACATTGCCCGCTTTCAAAAAGAGCGTCGCCGCTCGCGACGGTTTAATGCCGTCGCACTAAAAACTCAGCTCACCGATAAAGAAGTCGCGATTTTTTCCGCGCACCAGCATCAGTTTTCTGGGGTGGAAATAAAAGCCTACTTAAAACGCCATTACCCTTACGGCGATGCACTGACCCATGTGCTCGGCTATGTCGCCAAAATCAATGATCGCGATATTGCCAAGCTAAGACAAAAAGGGGTGCTGAACAACTACAAAGCAACCCGAGACATCGGCAAGCTGGGGATCGAGAAATACTACGAGTCAACGCTGCATGGTAAAGCCGGCTACCAAGAAGTTGAGGTGAACAGCCGTGGCCGCGTGATACGCACGCTTAAATATGTGCCCCCGCAACCAGGCAAAGACCTTATCCTCAACCTCGATATTGATCTGCAGCTCTATGTGCGTGGGATCCTTGGTGACCGACGAGGCGCGGTGGTGGTGGTTGATCCTGACACCTCAGGCGTACTGGCGATGGTCTCTACCCCAAGCTATGACCCTAACTTATTTGTCCATGGCATCTCTGGCAAGCAATACCGGCAGCTGCTCAATGATAAAGATCGTCCCTTGGTCAATCGCGCCACTCTCGGTATTTATCCCCCCGCCTCGACGGTGAAGCCTTTCATTGCCGTTGCCGCGCTCGAAGAAGGCGTGGTCACCACCAAGACCACGCGTAACGACCCGGGTTATTGGCGGATCCCCAACTCGGATACGCGCCCCTTCCGCGATTGGCGTCCATGGGGACATGGCCGCGTAAATATCGTCCAGTCGATTGAAGAGTCGGTGGACACCTTCTTCTATCAAATAGCTTATGACATGGGGATCGATAAACTCTCTATGTGGATGGAAAAATTTGGCTTTGGCCAATACACGGGTATAGACATTCAAGAAGAAAGTAGCGCTAATATGCCTAACCGCGAATGGAAAATGAGTCGCTACCGCCAACCCTGGTATAAAGGTGACACCATTCCCGTCGGGATTGGGCAAGGTTATTGGACCGCCACCCCGATGCAAATCGTCAAAGCCTTGACCGTGCTACTCAACCGTGGCGACGTCAAAGCACCCAAACTATTAAACAAAACGCGCGATGAACATGGCACCCACAAACCCGACGCCGAGCCATTTCCACCGATTAAAGGGGTCGACGATAAATATTGGGATGTCGGCCTTAAAGGTATGCAACTGGTTAACCACGGCCGCAAAGGAACGGCGCGTCGTTCATTCCGTTCTGCAGAGTATTTGTCTGGCGGAAAATCAGGGACCGCTCAGGTATTTGGGCTGGGTGAAGACGAAGAATACAACGCGGATGAAATTGCTGAACATCTACGCGATCACGCACTTTTCATGGGCTTTGCGCCCTTTGAAGATCCAGAAGTCGCTGTCTCTATGGTACTGGAAAACGCAGGCGGAGGCTCGAGCAACGGCGGCCCTATTGCCCGTCGCATCTTCGACCATATTTTGTTAGAAGACAAAGAGACAAACGAGGCCAAACAATGAGTTCACTTGCCCAAGTTAGCGCGAAACGCTCTTTGTTCGATCGCTTACACCTCGACCTGCCGATGCTGGTTGGCATTTTGTTACTGATGGGCTTCGGCCTTGTGGTGATGTATAGCGCCAGTGGTCAAAGCATGGTGATGATGGAACGACAGGCGATCCGCATGCTGTTGGCGCTCGCGGTCATGTTTGCCCTCGCCCAAGTACCACCTCGCCACTATGAGTTCTGGGCGCCCTATTTGTATGCCGTGGGCGTGGTCTTACTAGCCGCCGTGCTATTGGTTGGCGAAACCGCAAAGGGTGCTCAGCGCTGGCTCGATCTCGGGGTGGTGACCTTCCAGCCATCAGAAATCATAAAACTTGCGGTACCGCTCATGCTGGCCCGCTATATTGGCAAAGATCCGCTTCCTCCCAAATTCACCCACTTACTCATCGCTCTGGTGTTACTGTTTGTCCCCACCATTATGATTGCTAAGCAACCCGATTTAGGCACATCCATACTGATTGCCGCCTCTGGGGTGTTTGTACTGTTTTTGGCCGGGATCAGTTGGAAAATTATTATTGCTGCCGTCGTCGCGCTCGCCAGTTTTGTCCCTGTACTCTGGTTTTTCCTAATGCATGATTATCAGCGTACCCGCGTGCTGACCTTGTTTAACCCAGAATCCGATCCCTTGGGCGCAGGCTATCACATCATTCAATCTAAAATTGCCATTGGCTCTGGTGGCTTAAGCGGCAAAGGCTGGCTGCAAGGGACACAGTCCCAATTGGAGTTTCTCCCTGAGCGACACACTGACTTTATTTTCGCCGTTATCGCTGAAGAATGGGGGTTGATCGGTGTCTGTGTACTGCTGGCCCTGTACCTCTTTTTGATTGGCCGCGGGCTAATGCTCGCCAGCCGTGCCCAAACGGCGTTTGGCCGGATGATGGCTGGCAGCATCGTGTTAAGCTTTTTTGTTTATGTTTTTGTCAATATTGGCATGGTCAGCGGCATTCTTCCTGTGGTTGGGGTACCCTTACCACTTATCAGTTATGGCGGCACCTCGATGGTCACACTGATGGCCGGTTTTGGCATTCTGATGTCTATTCACACTCATCGTAAAATGTTATCCAGGGCATAAACATGCGAGCTATTATCGTTTCTAGCGCTATCGTCTTATTAAGTGCATGCAGCAGCCAGCAAGGCCGCTACGACATGCACAGTGATAAAGCACCCGAGACGGTGCCACCGGTTATTCACGCAGAAAACGCGCAACCCAGATATGAGCCCTACAGCCTCGCGGGTAACAAAGATTACACGTTAAAGGGTCAGCGCTATCAAATTTTACGCGATCCAAAAGGCTACCAAGAGGCGGGCATTGCTTCATGGTATGGGGAAAAATTTCATGGCCATCGCACCTCTAATGGCGAAGTGTACGATATGTACTCTATGTCAGCCGCGCACAAAACCCTTCCCCTGCCCAGTTACGTAGAAGTAACCAACCAAAATAATGGTAAAAAAGCCATTGTGCGCGTCAATGATCGCGGCCCCTTTCACAATCAACGCTTGATAGACCTAAGCTACGCTGCCGCCAAAAAACTAGATGTATTAAAAACAGGCACAGCGCCCGTATCACTGCGTCTACTCTCACCGAGTAAGCCTGCGGATGACGAGTGGCACTCCGCGCGCCATCATGCTTATTATGTACAACTCGCCGCGCTATCTGATGGCCTTAAAGCCAATCAAAAAGCGGAACAATTGGCGAAGGCCCATGGTCTACCGACACATATCGCCCGCCGTGATACCGTGTATCGTGTTCGCTTTGGACCTTTTTACGATAGAGACCAAGCACAGCAAGCGATGCGCACGGCAAAGCAGCATCAGTTGCCAGGGGCATTTATCGTTACCGAAGCACTTGTGAATGGTGACACATCTGTCACAGGTGCTAAAACAAACAATCAATAAGTTAAAGAAATCGAGCCTGTCCCTCTATCCGCAATTTGGTATAGTGAGGGCACAGTATCGACATCGATAACCGACATAAGTACTAACAATGATGAATAAAACCGTTTTCCGCATGCGTACACTGCTTTCTGCAGCCCTGTTCGCCTCTGCGACTGCTCAAGCCGCGCCTGCTGTTGTGCCTGATGCGCCGCAAATTGCCGCCAAAGGCTATGTATTGATGGATTATCATTCTGGCGAGGTGCTGGCGGAAAATAACGCCTATCAACGCCTTAATCCTGCGAGTTTGACCAAAATGATGACCAGTTACGTGATTGGTCAGGAAGTTGAGCGTGGCAATATCTCGATGGATGATGACGTTGTCATTAGTGAGAATGCGTGGGCCAAAAACTTCCCCGGCTCTTCGAAGATGTTTATCGAAGTCGGCACCACGGTCAAAGCGGCAGATCTCAATCGTGGCATTATTATCCAGTCAGGCAACGATGCCTGTGTGGCGATGGCTGAACATGTTGCCGGCTCAGAAGACGCCTTTGTCGATCTGATGAACCGCTGGGGTGAAACCCTGGGCATGGACAGCTCTCACTTTTCTAATGTTCACGGTTTGGACTCCAAAGATCTTTACACCACGCCGTACGATATGGCGCTACTCGGCCAAGCCCTTATTCGTGATGTACCGGCGGAATACCGTATTTATAAAGAGAAAGCCTTCACCTATAACGGCATCACGCAATACAACCGTAATGGTTTGCTGTGGGACAAGAGCCTCAACGTCGATGGTATTAAAACCGGCCACACTGACGGTGCCGGCTATAACCTTGTCACCTCTGCCACCGAGGGAGACATGCGTCTTATCTCGGTGGTCATGGGCACCAAGAGCGCCAATGCCCGCAAAGCAGAGAGCAAGAAACTACTCAACTATGGTTTCCGCTTCTTTGAAACCGTCGCGCCTCACAAAGCCAACGAAACCTTTGTGACTGAGAAGGTCTGGATGGGTGATACAGACGAAGTCGCGCTGGGCGTGACAGAAGACACCTTTGTCACGCTTCCCCGTGGCAAGGCGCAAGATCTGAAAGCCAGTTTTGTGCTCGACAACACCTTGGAAGCCCCGATCAGTAAAGGTGATGTTGTGGGTAAACTCTTCTATCAAGTGGATGATGAGGATGTAGCGGAATACCCACTTGTCGCTCTAAACGATGTTGAAAAGGGTGGGCTTTTTAGTCGCTTAATAGATTACATCGTGATGATGTTTAAAAACCTCGTCGGTTAATCCCTCTCTGTGCCGCCCACCAACTTGGTGGGCGGCTTGTTTTCTCGCGCTTGGCAGATTAGTATTTCGCGTTAATCGTGATCAATCGCACAAACGCGTGCCTCTATCAGCCTGCAGTTGGGAGTTAACATGCAAGAGCAACCGAAATTAAAAGATCTGTTGGAGTTTCCTTGCCAATTCACCTACAAGGTGGTGGGCCAGGCAAAACCTGAGCTACCCGATCATGTGCTGACCGTGATCCAGCGTCATGCGCCTGGCGACTACAGCCCAGCCGTCAAACCGAGTGCCAAGGGCAACTATCACTCGGTCTCTATTACTATTAAGGCGACATCTATTGAGCAAGTAGAAACCTTATATAAAGAGCTGGGTGAGATTGAAATTGTCCGCATGGTTCTCTAATTCGAATACCCACACGACTGGCGGCTTTAAATCACGCTGCCAGCCTCTATAATATCGCCACTGACAACAACACGGGAAATGGGTTTGCAGCACCAACTCGTTGTAAGGCACCTTGGCCGTCAACCGTACCTACGCGTCTGGGAGCAGATGCGAGACTTTACCGATCGTCGCGACGAAGACACGCGTGATGAAGTCTGGCTGGTTGAGCATGATCCGGTTTTTACCCAAGGACAAGCGGGAAAAACGGAGCATGTATTGGTCCCTGGCGACATCCCAGTCGTACAATCAGATCGTGGCGGACAGGTGACCTATCATGGGCCAGGCCAGCTCGTCGCCTATTTCCTGATAAACCTCAAACGTAAAAAAGTCGGTGTGCGGGCGCTCGTTAGCCATATTGAAGATCTTGTGGTGAGCACATTAGCACACTTCCACGTTGACGCTTACGCTCGCCCAGATGCGCCCGGTGTTTACGTTAACGATGCAAAAATATGTTCTCTTGGGCTCCGTATCCGTCGCGGGTGCTCATTCCATGGACTGGCACTCAACATCAATATGGACTTATCACCGTTTCAGCGTATTAATCCATGTGGTTACGCTGGTATGGCCATGACGCAACTGAGCGATCAGGTTGGCAAAGTCACGCTCGAGGACGTTCAACCTGTGCTGGTAGACACTTTAACTCAACAGCTGATGTATTCTGAGGTTGAGTTTACAACGGAAAGCAGCGATTTATGAGCAAACCGATTCAGATGGAACGCGGTGTTAAGTACCGCGACGCCGACAAAATGGCGCTTATCCCGGTCAAAAATATGCCGACCGAGCAAAAAGAAGTGCTGCGTAAGCCTGATTGGATGAAGATCAAGCTCCCGGCTGAAACCGCACGCATTAAAGAAATCAAAGACGCGATGCGCAAAAACAACCTTCACTCTGTGTGTGAAGAAGCGTCGTGTCCGAACCTTGCCGAGTGCTTCAGCCACGGCACGGCGACCTTTATGATTCTCGGGGCCATTTGTACCCGTCGTTGTCCTTTTTGTGATGTCGCCCATGGTCGTCCTGTCGCCCCTGATAGCGAAGAACCCAAACACCTAGCGCAAACGATCAAAGACATGAAACTGCGCTATGTGGTGATCACCTCAGTTGACCGTGATGATTTGCGTGACGGTGGTGCCCAGCATTTTGTCGATTGCACCCGTGAAATCCGCGCGCTCAACCCAGAGATCCAAATTGAGACATTGGTGCCTGACTTCCGTGGCCGTATGGATCGCGCACTCGATATCTTGCAAAACAATCCACCCGATGTGTTCAACCACAACCTGGAAACTGCGCCGCGGTTGTACCGCAAAGCCCGCCCTGGTGCCAATTATCAGTGGTCACTGGATCTGCTGAAAAAGTTTAAAGAGATGCATCCTGAGGTGCCCACCAAGTCAGGCTTGATGATGGGCTTGGGTGAAACCAAAGAAGAGATCATCGAGGTTCTCAAAGACTTGCGTGCACACGGCGTGACTATGCTTACGCTTGGCCAGTACTTGGCACCGAGCCGCCACCACTTACCGGTTGAGCGTTATGTGCCACCTGAAGAGTTTGACGAGCTGAAAGAGATTGCCCTCAATTTGGGCTTTACGCATGCCGCATGCGGCCCGTTTGTTCGCTCTTCCTACCATGCCGATCTACAGGCGAAAGGCGTGGAAATCAAATAAGCGCCCAAGCTGTTGAGACAAAAAACCGCTAGCTAGACTAGCGGTTTTTTATTATCGATGATCTTGGGTACTCAGTGACGTGATAAATAGTCCGCACGCCCCACCCATTTATAGGTAGTCAGCTCCTCAAGCCCCATCGGGCCACGTGCATGCAGCTTTTGCGTCGAAACCGCCACTTCTGCCCCAAGCCCAAACTGCGCACCATCAGTGAAGCGCGTTGAGGCGTTGACATACACTGCCGCCGAGCCAGCACCATTAATAAAGGTTTCAGCTGCCTGCAAGTCGTTGGTCAAAATGGCATCGGAATGGCTGGCATTGTGCGCGCGCATATGCGCGAGCGCTTCATCCACACTATCAACCACCACCACACCAAGCGTTGGCCCCAACCACTCGCTATCAAAGTCCCCTGTCTGCGCCTCACGCAGTTGCTCGACGCCATCAAGATAAGGCAATGCGCTTGAACCAGCAACAATGTGCAAACCGTGCTGATTAAAGAGAGGGGTCAAACGAGCAAATAGTTGTGCTGCGACGTCTTTGTGTACCAGTAAGGTATCTAAGGCATTACAGGCTGAGGGGCGATCTGTCTTGGCATTGAGGATCACCTCGGGGGCCCTATCAAGATCGGCACTGTGATCCACATACAAGTGGCTAATGCCAAATCCCCCGATAATCACAGGGATGGTGCTGTTTTGTTTACACATTTTATGTAGTCCAGCCCCACCACGTGGAATGATCATGTCGACATATTCATCAAGGGTCAGTAACTCAGAGACCAGCGCGCGATCCGGTTTTTCAATATATTGCACCGAGGCATGTGGCAGACCGGCTTTCTCTAACCCTGCTTGAATAACCTTTACCAATACCTGGTTAGTCGCAAAGGTTTCTTTCCCGCCTCGCAAAATGGCGGCATTGCCCGTTTTTAAGCACAACGCCGCGATATCAATGGTGACATTGGGGCGCGCCTCGTAAATCACTCCAATCACCCCTAGCGGTTCACGGCGCTTTGACAAGGACATACCGTTTTCCAGCAGCTTATGATCAAGCATCTGTCCGACGGGATCAGCCAGCGCAATCACTTGCCTCACATCGCTGGCCATATTGGTTAAACGTTCTGGGGTCAGGGTTAGGCGGTCCAACATCGCAGGATCCATGTCTGCCTCACGGGCGGCGGCGAGATCGCTTTGGTTGGCGGCTAAGATCGCCGTTTGCTGCGCATCAAGCTCATCGGCAATAATGGCGAGTGCTTGGTTTTTGATGGCCGTGGATGTCACAGCCAGTTGGTGTGCAGCCTCTTTGGCCGCTTTACCCATGTTTTGTAAGCTCATTGTGTCCCCGTCTTGCTCTTTTTTAATTGTCTACTACCACAAGGTCATCACGGTGCATCGCGACAGGCCCGTATTCATAACCAAGAATATCCGTGATTTGCTGGCTATGCGCGCCAGCAATACGGCGCAAATCACTGGCGGTATAGCGGCAAATACCACGCGCAACGCATTTTCCCTCCACTGAGAGAATACGCACCACCTCGCCGCGTGAGAACGCCCCTTTCACCGCAACGATGCCTTTGCTCAATAAGCTGCTACCTTTTTGCGTCACCGCGGTAATCGCACCTGCATCGACGACGATATCACCCGCTGGTGGGGGCCCGGCAAGGATCCAGCGTTTACGGCTCTCTAACGGGCTTTCTAGAGGCAAAAAGCGTGTGCCAGCGTTATCCCCAACAATGACTTTTTGAATCACTTCAGGCTTACTCCCCGCGGCAATGGTCACTTCAACACCCGCTCGACGGCCAATATCAGCCGCTTGAAGCTTGGTCGCCATCCCGCCGGTGCCAAGGCCCCCTACGCTGCCACCTGCTAATTTGCGTAAGGTTTCATCAATGGTATGGACTTCACGAATCAGCTCGGCATCGGGGTTAGAACGCGGATCGGCCGTAAACAAGCCGGGTTGATCTGTTAACAGCAGGAGTTTGTCGGCATCCGCGAGAATCGCGACCAATGCGGATAAGTTATCGTTATCACCGACTTTGATTTCAGAAGTGGCGACCGCATCGTTCTCATTCACAATCGGAATGATGCCATTATCCAGCAAGGCCTGAAGCATATCACGGGCGTTGAGAAAACGTTCTCGGTGCTCTAGATCGGCCCGGGTAAGCAACATTTGACCGACTTGAAAGCCGTACAAAGCAAACAGGTGCTCCCAGGTTTGTATTAAACGACACTGCCCCACCGCGGCCAGCATTTGCTTGTTAGCCACGGTGTCAGCGAGTACCGGATAGCCGAGGTGCTCTCTGCCTGCGGCAATCGCCGCGGATGACACAATGATCACCTGGTGACCTTGCTGGCGTAAACGCGCGCATTGGCGTACCAGCTCGACCATATGTGCTTGGTCTAAACGCGCAGAGCCGCCCGTTAACACACTGGTGCCGAGTTTTACCACCAACGTTTGAGGAGAGACGCTGGCCGCAAGGTCACCGTCTTGGAATACATCTTGAATTGTCATGGTTGCCTGATCCACAAAAGCGTATGTCTCTCTTTTATCAATCCCTCGTGTATTTAACAAGGGGTGGGATCAGGCAAATGGCGGGTTACTCTGAGCAAGCCAGTTCGGGTTCAGTCAGAGCTTGGCTTGGTGAAAGAGCAAGGTTTAATTCATCTTCTAGCAAGGCGCACAACTTGTCATAAAAGTGAGTCAGGGTTTTATCCACTGCTGCTTGCGCTTCACGCGGAATCGACTTGGCGACCCAATCCCCTTTTTTATCATACAAACCAAAGCCATAGCGATATTCAAAGCCTTCAGAGTGCGGAGTGAGTTCTAACCACCAGCCCCAGAATTCACGTGCATCGGGATCTTTTTTAGCATCCACACAGACAGATAGACTATCGAAAAAGTAGCGCTCAGTGTCTGACTTTCCTTCGCGAAAGTAAGGGCCCAATGCAGTAAAACGTGTTTTTAATCGTCCATATGAAAGCGGTAATTGCTCGCTCATCGTGTCCTCCAATGGCACTTTGACGTCCTTGATCATGGTATATCATGGGCTTAGCCATCAGGTGAACGACAATATCTCGCTTTCAGCGGTGGATCACATCTTCATTTTTATCCGTGCCCTCATCATTCGATTAAAGCACATCCTCGAACCACTTAACGGTTTCAGTCAAGGCGCGGTGATAGCCATCATGTAGCGGGGTATTCGGTAAAGTCATGGCTTTGCCACCGCGACTGTATCTGGCGATCATTTGATTGTCTGACTCCGGACAAACAGGATCATCTTTAAGGCTAAGTGCAAGGATAGGTACCTCTGTGCGCCGCCCGGTGAGTAGCCCTTGATTTTTTAATGACCATGCCTGTAAACGGGTTTTCAATGTGTCGATAGGAATGCGACGCCCTAGGCGCGATCCCAGGGTATCGAGGTACATAGATGGCATTTTTTTCATTAGGGAAGCGTCTGTCAGCAACGCATGAACAATGCCACCCAGTGACGCACTGGCTTTCACCCGATGCGGCTCGAGAAACGCCATTCTGACTGCCGGGTTAGCACCAAAGCGAATCCCCATGGTGCCCACTCGGTGATGATCCACCCAGGGTACATCGACCAATTTATCCAACATCGCGGTGTGCAAACGGCTGGTATCTTCATTGAGATGCCAATGACAGCTATGCCCAACGGACGGCATATCCAGGGTTAACACCGCTATGTCGGCGGGGGCAAAGTAGTCAACGAACAGGCGCCACAAGTCAGTTTGTAAGCTATCTAAGCTGCCGCTTAAGATAACCACCGGCAAAGTGGCGTCGGTGCGGGGTAAATAGAGGTACCCTTTCAGTGACTTTCCATCGAGTCGCGTCTCCACCGTTTTTACTGTGAACGGCAATTGCGCAATCGCACTTTCAAATGCCTTAAATGCCAAGGTTTCCGACTGTAGCGCCAAGCTGTCCCCTTTCAAGTGTGGGTAAGCGGCAATACCAAAATATGTGCAAGCTTGTAGCCATTGCTCTCCCGCTTGTTTGGCTTTTCCCTCATCCATCAAGGCTTGGGCGGCTTTTTGATGCTGCATGCCAACCGCGGTCCATTCATAGTTCCAGTTTCCCGAGCGATAGCCTTCTACCGTATCAAGCAGTGAATCGACCGAACGTGAATTATCCGAGTGTGCGATGCGGGCAAAAATCGCTTCCATTTCCAATGGGTCGACCCCTTGCCATGTCCATTGACCACGGCGGCGCATTCGATACCAACTCGACTCACTGTCACCATCAAATGCCGAGTAATCTGACTGTTGGATTTGCTGGACGGCCCCGAACAGGGTCGATGTCTCGGTGGCATGCTTGTGTTTAGCAAACAGCTTGACCGATAGGTTTTGTGATTCGTTGTCCGACACACCCACTCCTAGGCTTTTTATGTAACGTGCTGTTAGTTTAAACCATACACATATCAAGGCCATGATTTTCCGCACTAATCAGCCACACCCGTCCAAACGCAGCCACAGAAACCAAAAACGCCGCGTGATCACGCGGCGTCAGATTGCTGACGAACCCCGCCTTTTTAGGCGGGGTTCTTTTTGA
>NZ_PXUD01000054.1:0-8902 GCF_003390965.1 Salinivibrio sp. HTSP | reverse complement strand
GTTCTGTGAGAGGGATGAGGCGGCAACGCCTCACCCTACTCGATGTCTTTGGAAGGCTAATAGGCCCTTTATGCTTTGCTTTAAACTGCCTGCCAAGTAGATATCATTTCATTTTCTACCTACCCAAGATCCAATAAAAAGCCCCGTCTTGTCGACGGGGCGTTGTCTTTTTAGCTGTGTAATTGCTCGATTATTGAATTTGACTGATTCGGCTCACACGCTCTCCTGAAATGGTACGTAGCTGTACTGGGGCACTGACATGAGGGGCGTTATCCGCATCATAGGCCTGCCAGCTTGCACCATTATCGGTTGAGTACTCAATGGTGAGCCCAGGGAATGGCGAGTTCGCTTTCAATGTACCACTTTCTATCACCCCACCCGGAACCGGTAAGCGGAAGCCAACACCCTGTTGCTCAAGTTGGGGGAACCAGTAGTTCGCTAGCTGATTAGCAAAGAGGTTGTAATCCAGTTTGCGTTTGGTTTGATCCGCCTCTTGCCCGGTTTGAGTGCTTGCTTCCCACTCGGCACGGTGCCAAGCTCGCTCAGCCATGGCAAAGAGACGAGGGAAGGTCATTGATTCAAATTGGCCATCAGAGCGAATGGTTTCACTCCAAATAGATGCCTGTAAACCGAGCACATTTTCTGGACGCGTCAGAGTTTTCACGGTTGCAGCATCTAATACCTCTTGTTTGGTAATAGGTGCACCATTACGTTTTTCATCTGCGTTAGCGTAGAGGTCATCGGGCATAAAGCTAAACGTCTTACGGGTGTCGGTAAAACGGGGTGCCCAATAATAGCCACGTTCACTTGGATCTGGCTCATAGGGATGGTCAAAATAGAGGTGTGTGGCTTGGTTATAGATAACGCCATAACCATTGTTAGCGAGGTTATAGGCGCGATCGGCAACGCCCCACTCCCAGATATTTTGCCACGCGTTGCCATAGACGTGTTCATTGGCAAGTTGTGCACGTGGATAGGCTTTGTTGTTGTGCATGAGGCCATCTTCCCAACCACCGAGATCGAGCTGATGACGTTGGGTAATGTGAGAAATACGCTCGACAAAGTACTGACTCAGATCGTCGACACTGTTCACACCTGCATCATTGTCTGCAATAAAGGACTGACAGACGGGCGACGCTTTCCAAGCACCGGCAATTTCATCACCGCCAAAGTGGAATGTATCGAGTGGCTGTATGTCTCGATGAACATCGACTAACGCGTTAACCACTGTATCGACGAAGCGGTAACTGGATTCCATGCAAACATTCATCGCATTGTCGGTGAACATTTGCACAGAGAGGTATTGGGTATCGTCTTCAAAGTCCGTGAGCAAATATTCTTTCGCTTTGGCTTCATCGCCTTGTGCCATGAACTTGTGATAACGCGCTTCCATCGCTTTAATGGCCGCGTGCGCGTGACCTGGCATATCCACTTCTGGAATGACGGTGATATTGAGTGCCTCTGCCTTACGCAAGATCGCTTGATAATCGTCCGTGGTGTAGTACCCATTGGATGCTTCTGTGCCGTCAGGCCCTGCGCCTAAGAAGGGCAGCACGCAGTTGGTCTCTGACAAGTCATGACAGCGTTTGCTACCGACGTCCGCCAGTTCAGGAAGGGCTGGGATCTCAATGCGCCATGCTTCATCATCACTGAGGCGTAGATGCAGTTTGTTGAGTTTCAGTGCGGCCATCTGATCGAGTAATTTAAAGATGGCTTCTTTACTACGGAAGTTTCGTGCGGCATCGACAGACAGGCCTCGGTAAGCAAAGCGGGGTGCATCAGTTAGCGATACCGCCTTGAGTGTGTCGCCGGTTTTAAGTTGCAGCAAGCTTTGCGCGGCGTATAGGGCTCCCGCTTCATCAGGGGCGTCAATCTCAATACGTTGCGGCTCAGGTTGCACATCTAAGCGATAAGCTTCATGCCACTGGTCGCTTCCATTAAGGGTGACTTTTCCCCATCCCACATGAATGACTTTTTGCTTAGTGGGTGCCCAGTCGGTGACTGAAATGCCAAGCTGATCGGCAAGCCATTGTGCTTGTGCTTGATAGCCGTTGTCGTAGACCACGGTCCACTCGCTATCGAGAGTGACATGGCCATTTTTCTCAATGCGACTGGCCGGCGTGGGTAGCACGTGTCCTTGGGTATCGACCAAGGAAAGATCGGCATTGCGCGCATAACGCTGTTCGGCCGTGAACGGGTCATAGTGGTCAGTCAATGCGCCGCCGTAGCGCTTCCACTTTGCGGGCGTGTCAAAGTCACCGACAAAGGTGAGTTCATCATCCGGCTTGGTGGGCACTTGGCCATTTTTGTGGTTACTGGTGCTGGTAATCAACGCGGTATGCGTGCCAGTTTCATCGTCGGAGGCTAAATACCAATTCGGCATAATATCGGATTTAGCCACTTGCCAGTCAGAGGCATTAAAGCCGACGACTAATTGATCACCGGGGGCGAGCGGAACAAAGCTGTCAGTCGGCTCGAGCTTGAAGAGATCGCCGTTGACGTGTGAGACTTTAAGTTGATCGGTGTTGATCGAGTTGATCATGCGGATGTGACTGAAATAAATCGTCCAGCCCGTTTTAGGTAGCGTCTGAGTACTTTGGTTAGTAAACGCCACGTTACCAGTAAATGAACGCCAGTCATCTTGCTTATTATCAAGCACTTGGTATTGGACATCGAGCCCGTTTCCGAGTGCATCAAGCTGCGATGCAGGTATCGCCCAAGCGGTGCTACATAATGACGCGCCGATCAGGAGACCCAGTGCGGTAGGTTTGAGCATGCTATCCTCCAAACTTATTTTTTATTGTGAAAATAGTTAACAGGACATTAGAGGATAGCGCTCAATAAGCCTAGCAATCTTGTGAGTCAAAGTGTTTTTATGTCTAAAGACTCATATTTATTGATGTATGTAGGCAGTAGGTTTCGCTAGAATAGCGAGTAAGATCGCAGTAGAAATCGTTGATTCACTGCGATACGAATTAACGCGGAAGTAAGCAGCTTAACGCGATTTGGCTATCCACGAGCCGAATGCCGACAGCGACCATTTCGTCACAAGCAGATGATACCGTGCTGGGGTCAATGCCGCGACATGCTGCGAGGTTAACAATGACGTCAAAACGGCCGCGCTTTTTCAGTTGGATAGCCGTGGTTTTGACGCAGTAATCGGTTGCCAAGCCACCGACAATGACGGTTTCTACGGCTTGGCTGTGTAGCCACTCAATCAAGCCCGTACTGAGTTTCTCTTCAATATCATGAAAGCACGCACCGTAGGGATGAAGGTCAGGCTCGATGCCTTTCCAAACCACATAGTCGTAATCGGTAACGGGAGGCAAGCCGTCGAGAGTTTCAAATCCTTTGGTGCCGGGCACAGCATGCTTGACCCAAGTAAGGTCAGCGTTTTTGTGTGGCAACGATTGAAACATATCCGCGGGATCGTCGACGACCCAGACCGCATTAGTAGGATGTGCATCTTTGGTCAGTATGCGTAAATCAGCCAACGCCGCCTGCTGGTTCAGAGCCGGCCCGATGGTGTCGCCCTCTGGCACAGGCAATTCATCAGGACAAAGCGGCGTGAAGGTGCATTGCGCATCCACATCAATCGCGGCAATTTTGGCTTGTTTCATTGCATCATCACCTAGAGTATCTGATTGAGTAAATGATCGGCCTTAACCCGTTTTATCCGTTTGAGCAGACGCTTGACCGGGGCTGGATAGTCTTCCATTTTTTCTATCTGTTTATAGCTGCCGACCAACTGAGTGTGTGCCAGAATCTTGTCGACTTCTTTCTGTTTCTGCGCTTCGAGTTGCTGATGCTTATCATGAATCAAGATGGCGTTTTCTAAGTCTAGCTTCCATGCGCGTGGATTCAGGTTATTACCTGTCAGCAACATGTATTGGCGATCGACCCAAATTCCCTTTAAGTGAAAACTGTTGTCATCATGTTTCCAAATATGGATGTTTAACTGGCGTTTGGCAATCGCCGCTTCGTTACGACGTGCAAAGTGGCGCAGGTTGACTTCATACAGATAGGGGAGTGCCGAAATGGTCTTAAACGGTGCCTCTGGCGGCGAGTAAAAGTCATTGGCGGTTTTATCGCCAACAATGATGCTCACCGTCACGCCTCGGCGTAGTGCACGACGAATTTCTCTGACGACACTGCGTGGCGGATTAAAATAAGGAGTGCAAATCACCAACTCTTTTTGCGCGCTCGCAATTAGGTGGCAGATATAGCGGTTGAGCTTGTTCTTACGCTTACCCAGTCCGACCATAGGGGTTAGCCCGACTTGATCCTCGCGGAGAGGCTCATCATCGTAGCGATAGCTCGCACGCTGTAGCTGGGTGCGAAACTCACGAATACTCGGCTTAAGTGCTTTGCTATTGGGTCGGTCTGGCGAGGTGAGGCAATTGACCGCACTATCTGCTGTCAGGGTATTAACAATAAAGTCTGCCATGGTGTCGGCGAGCGCTTTATTGTTGAGCACATGATAGCGGTCGTATCGATATCTATTATGTTGCGCTAAATAAACATCGTTTAAGCTAGCGCCGCTGTAAAGCACTGTATCATCAAACACAAAGCCTTTTAGGTGTAGGACGCCAAACACCTCTCGGTTTCTGACTGGTACGCCGAGTACCTCTATTTTATGCGGGTAACGCTCGGCATAGGCGCGATATAATCCTGCATTGCCATCAGACTGCTCAGCACCGATCAGCCCTCGTTGTGCACGATGCCAGTCGACTAATACCTTGATATCAAGATCAGGATTGGCCTGCTTCGCTTCATAAAGCGCATCAAGCACGCTACGTCCAGCCTCATCATCCTGCAGATACAAGGCGACGAGGTAAATCCTGGATTTCGCCTTTTTTATTTCACAGAGCAAGCGCTCTCTAAACGAGACGGCATCTAATAAGGTTTCGAGATTGTCTGGCTGGTGCGCAATGGTGGGCAGGCGGTCGATAAGCAGCCGGTTTGCGTTCGCTGAATCCATTGTTACCTCTTGTTGTTCGACGGCCAGAGTCGAGCGGTTTGATGCTAAACCCTGAATTATACCAGAAATTAGATCAAGTCATGGATCACTGCGCGTGGCTTTGTTGTAAATATCACGCTTTAGGTGTGTATTTCATCGCGACTAAGTCTTTACCGCTATGACAGTAGCTCTGGTATCGCGCCGCCAATTCCTCTGGCAGGGCTTGTGTGTCCACACTGCTGAAACCGTGTTGCGCGTATAAGGCGGTCAATGGTCGAAATGCCAAGCAAAAGCTTGGACGCTGCGCCAATACGGGCTGGACGGCGTCGAGCAGTTGATGGCTTAACCCCGTCCCGCGCAAGTGCGGATGCAGCAGCATGCCAGTGAGCAGTTGGTAGTCTTGACGCGGCTGAAAGCGCACCGCGCCACATAAACCGCTGGGCCCATCCACCACCCAGATATGTTCATCCTTTTTCGGTTTTCCCGGTGGATAGTAGGTTTTATAAAATCGCGCCACGAGAGGAAACCGTAACGGCTCGAGTGGGTGAATGTGGTAATGATCCATAGCCTAATAGATGCGCAATACGAGCAGGACAGGTAGTATACCTATCCATGATTTTTTCTGACAGCGTAATGCATTGATGAAGTGGTTATCTGATGTGTCTTTGACACCCCATCACACCTTTGGTCTCCCCGCCCACGCTCATGCGATCGTGGAAGCGCACACGGTGGAGGATTTATATGCTATTTGGCAGCACGCTGACGACCTAGCGCTTCCTAAGTTAGTGGTGGGAGAAGGTAGCAACCTGCTCTTTTGCCAAGACTTTCAGGGCGTGGTGGTGCTTAATCGCCTGAACGGTGTGTCAGTCGATGACGAGAACGACCACTGGATATTGCACGTAGGGGCTGGAGAATCCTGGCATAACTTAGTCGCTTGGAGCATTGATAATGGTTTGCCCGGGCTGGAAAACCTCGCGCTTATTCCTGGCTGTGTCGGCGCCGCACCGATTCAAAACATTGGTGCTTACGGTGTCGAGTTTTGCGAGCGCTGCGCGTATGTCGATATCGTCAATCCATTGACTCAGCAAACACGTCGTCTGACCCGAGATGCCTGTCAATTTGGTTATCGCGATTCGATATTTAAAACCGACGTGATGACAGGGTGGGTGATCACACAAGTGGGGTTTCGATTAGCGAAAGCGTGGCAGGCCGTGCTCAAGTATGGTGCGTTAGCGGATCTCGATCCAGAGCAGGTATCAGCGCAAACCATTTTTGAGGCGGTCTGTGCGATCCGCCAAGCCAAGCTCCCGGATCCCCGAGAGTGTGGCAATGCGGGCAGCTTTTTCAAAAACCCGGTGCTTGATGCACACCAGGCGCAAGCCTTGCAGGCCCGTTATCCCGAGATGCCTATGTACGCTGCCGGAGAGGGAAAAAAGAAGCTCGCCGCAGGCTGGCTGATTGACCAGTGTGGTTTAAAAGGCAAGCAAGTGGGAGGCGCGCGTGTGCATCCTAAACAAGCCCTGGTGCTGACGAACGCTAATCAGGCAAGCAGCCAAGACGTCATTCAATTAGCCAAGCAGGTGGTCGACGACGTCAAGTCGCGGTTTGGTGTGACCTTGCACCATGAGGTGCGCTTTATGGGTGCCACGGGTGAAACCAGCTTGGAGGCACAATGAGCAGTGCACATAACGCTAGACTGACTCTTATAGACCGTTTATCTGATGGTGAATTCCACTCTGGCGAGATGCTAGGCGATGCGCTAGGCATGAGCCGAGCCGCTATCAGCAAACACATTAAAGTGTTGCAATCGTGGGGGCTGGATATTTACCGGGTGCAGGGCAAAGGCTATTGCTTATCACAACCGATAGAACTGCTGGATGACGTCTGGCTCCGTGAGCATACCGACGTGCCCGCTTTATCCGCGATCCCGGTCATTGATTCGACCAATCAGTACTTGATGGAACGTGTGGGACAACTTGCGTCAGGCAGCGTTTGCCTGGCTGAATATCAGCAGCAAGGAAGGGGTCGCCGTGGTCGCGCGTGGGAGTCGCCTTTTGGCAGTAACTTGTATTTGTCGATGTATTGGCGTTTAGATGCCGGCCCTGCGGCGGCGATGGGGCTGAGCCTGGTGGTCGGCGTGGCGATCACCAAAGCGCTCCATGAACTAGGCGCGCCAGGTGTGAAGGTGAAATGGCCCAACGATCTGTATTTTCAGGATAAAAAGCTCGCTGGCATCTTAGTGGAAATGACGGGGCAAACGGGCGATGCGGCTCACCTTGTGATTGGCATGGGGTTAAATATTGGCATGGGGGCACATTTGAATCAAAACATTGACCAGCCTTGGGCGCGTTTAGCGGAGGCCTGCCATCCCATGCCATCACGTAATACATTGGCGGCAACCTTGATTGCGCGTTTAAAAGACGCACTGATTGACTATGAGCAACATGGGCTATCGAGCATCATGGCCGACTGGCCTAAGTTGGATAACTTTATCGACCGCCCTGTTAAACTACTGATGGGCGATCGAGAAGTCCGTGGTATTGAGCGCGGTATTGATGAACACGGTGCCTTATTGCTTGACGTTGAGGGTGACATCACGCCTTATTTGGGTGGAGAGATCTCTCTAAGACGCGATGACTAACCCTGCTCTCGCAAGCACTATTTGCGCACACGGATATGTTGAACGGAGTGGTTGGCACCTTTTTCTAAGATTAAGCTGGCGCGCTCACGGGTCGGTAGAATGTTCTCCGATAAGTTTTTCCCGTTAATCTCATCCCAGATGGTCGCGGCTTTTTGAGTGGCTTCGTCCACCGATAACCGCGTGTAGTGATGAAAGTAGGCTTGTGGGTCGAGAAAGGCACCTCGGCGGAATTTCATAAAGCGCTCGATATACCAATGCTTTAGCAAGTCTGGTTCGGCGTCGACATAGATAGAAAAGTCGAGAAAGTCGGAAATAAACACATGATGGGGGTCGTGCGGGTAATCCATACCACTTTGCAGCACATTGAGCCCTTCGAGGATCAAGATGTCGGGTTTCTCTACGTTTTGCACGTCAGAGGTGATGTCGTAAACCAGGTGAGAATAAATCGGCGCGGTGACACAGTCTTTTCCTGATTTGACGTCAGCCACAAACTCAACCAGTTTGCGCATGTCATAAGATTGCGGAAACCCTTTCTTATGCATGATGCCACGCGACTCAAGTTCGGCGTTTGGATACAAAAAGCCATCCGTAGTGACCAGCGCCACTTTGGGATGGTCAGGCCATCGTGTCAGCAAGGCTTTTAAAAGGCGTGCGGTGGTACTTTTCCCCACGGCGACGCTGCCCGCAATGCCAATAACATAAGGCACATGATTTGATACCGGTTGGGATAAAAACTCGTCTAGCACTTCCGTCCGGCTTTTACGCGCTTTTACATAGAGATTAAGCAGCCGGGATAGAGGAAGATAAATATCGCGGACCTCATCCATCGACAAATGCTCGTTAAGGCCGCGCAAGCGGTCAATGTCATCTTCTGTGAGCGTCATGGGCACTGCATCCCTCAGTTCAGCCCATTGTTGACGCTCGAACGACAAATAAGGCGTTAGCGTTGCATTCATGATCCATGTGCCTTAAGCCAGTAAAGAGGGTGACGATACCGCAAACGACAGGGAAGGAAAAGCGCCGACGATCGGCGTTAAGTGACCCGGTTGGTTATTTTCGCAACAATCACGCGAGAAAATACGCAAAAGACGAAAAAATCACCCATTTTTTTAAAATTCCCTATTGCACCCCTCAAATCCATGGCATAGAATGCGCAGCACTTGTCGCCGGCTTAGCTCAGTTGGTAGAGCAACTGACTTGTAATCAGTAGGTCGCCAGTTCGATTCCGGCAGCCGGCACCAAAATTTAGGTGGAATTCCCGAGCGGTCAAAGGGATCAGACTGTAAATCTGACGGCTCAGC
>NZ_PXUD01000053.1:0-4433 GCF_003390965.1 Salinivibrio sp. HTSP | reverse complement strand
TCTTTAAATGTATCGATATCCACGGTATCTATCCCGAACTATTTTAGAATCGGCCTATATGATCACAGCCAAAGGTGATCGTCAAACCGATCCTTTTTTGGTCAAAAAACGTTCGCGATCTCGCCCTGGTTTATCATCAGGAAGGAGAGAACGCGGCTGAGTAGTATAGCGTTCAATAACTCACTTCAATTAAGAAAAAGTTAATGATACGAACCATTGGATTGAGCACTGAGTAATAGCGAAACTATAGCCCCCGGTGTCAGGATAGTTTGGCTCAGGTGGGTCAATTTTAAATCGACGTCAGTGGGTCATTTTTACATCGGCGCTGACAATGATCAATAAAGCAAGGAGATATCGGCCACACTCTTGGACTTTACAGTGTAAATGAACATCTATCAGTGACGTTGTCACACTTTGATCTTATCTGAATAAGGGAAGGTCGTGGGGAGATAAGAATAAGGATTTGAGAGATAAATACCTCGCCCTGATTCACGGAAAGCGTTCAGAGCGAGGTAAAGTGCCGAGATGGCGAGAGCTTAATGGGTTGACGATTCAAGCTGCCAGCTGTGATTGACTGGTTGATCATCACGCTTCGGTGCTTGGATAGTAAAGGCAATGCATAACGAGAGCGCGATCATCATCAGCATGACACTGAACGCGGCAACAAAACCGCCAAATAGCGCTGCAATTACAGAGCCCATAAAGCTGCCCACACCAAAGCCAAGATAAATAAATCCGTAGTTCTGGCTGAGGTGATTCATACCAAAATAGTCGCTGACTAAGGTTGGGAAGACCGTAATTGCGCCACCAAAGCTGAATGCGACACAAGCAACTGATAGATAGAAACTGTATTGGTCAAGTGGCATAAAACGGAGCATGCCGACACCGGCGGCGCAGACCAACAGCGCTAAGCCAACCACTTTGCTGCGTGCCATTCGATCAGACAGCACACCCAGCACCAGACGGCCGCCTAGATTTGCCAGTGCGATAATGGCAACCGATTCCGCAGCGGTGGCCGCATCAAGGTGGACATAAAGTTCACCCACATCTTTAGCGACGCCAATGACATAAAGCCCACTCATACAAATCGTGATGAATACTGTGGCAAGCAGCCAAAACTGTGGCGTTTTAAAACACTCAGAGAGCGTGTAATCGGCAGGTGCATCGGTCTCAGATGCGTTTGTAGCTGCTTTTTGCTGTGGCGCATCGTGCATCAGTGCGCCGCCAATCACGACCATCACACAGGCCAGAACCGCCCACATTTGAAAGCTGAGTGCTGCACCGCCTGCGGCTAAAAAGTATAGATTGATGTATTTAAAACCTAAGCTACCTAACCCATAAGCGCCAATGGCACAGGCTGAGGCAAGCCCTTTGTTTTTGGGAAAAAAGCGTACGCAATTGGAGAGCGTCATGAGGTAGCCAGTACCATCCGCTAAGCCAATTAGAAGGCCAGCGGTGAGGTAAAGTAGCCATAGTTGGCCGACGACAGAGGTTAGCGCGAGACTGCCGCCAAGCAGTATTCCCGCGCCAATGGTCACACGGCGGACACCGAATCGTGCTTGTAGATGGCCGGAGACGGAAGAAGCCAGAGCCAATGCCAGTGTCATAATACCAAAGGTGAAGGCCACTTGGCTGACCGGCTCGTCAAGCTGGGCTGCAAGGGGAGCATTAAACAGGCTCCACGTATACACAGAGCCAAGTGCAAACTGGGCCAATACGGTGCCGATAAGGGTTTTGATGCCGGGGGATAAACGTGCGTTCATGGTAACGCTCCAGGGTTTTATCTATTGAGAACACCCCCAAGATACGACCCTGAATCCCCACATCAAGAGTAGGTGAAAAAGATAAAATGAGCTGCAGTTAGCGGGCATGAACTGCAGCGAGATGGCATGAATTACAATTGCATCCGTTCGCGAAACGCTTTCAGATTACCGCGACTGACCAACACAGGATCAGAAAGGCCGGGGAGGAAAACGTGATAGGTGCTGTTTAAGCCTGGTTCAATTTCGGTGATTTTATCTAAGTTGATGCAATAAGAGCGGTGGCAACGGAAAAAGTTAGCCGGCAATTGTGCCATCAACTCACTGATGGTATAGGGCACATAGAACTCACCGTCGGGCGTATACACCAAGGTGATCTTTTCGTTAGCAGCGGCATAAAGAATGTCGGCGGTATCAGTAATACGGATCCGATTATCACGCATCAAGTGCAAGGTATGGCGTTGGTCGGTGATGATATCGGTTGGCGTTGCCGCGATAGCAAGTTTGTCGAGCACGCCTTTCACGCGCGTTTCATTGAGCGGCTTAAGCAAGTAATCAAATGCCTCAAGTTCAAATGCATCTGCTGCATGCTCTTTGTAAGCGGTGGTAAAAATCACAAAAGGCGGGCGCGCATCGGCATGTAAACTCCGCGCGAGTAACATGCCATCAATCGAGGGGATATTGATATCTAAAAACAGCACGTCCACTGGATGGGTCTGCAGGTATTTTAGCGCTGCAAGCCCATCATCAAAACTCTCGGTGATAGTAATAGCACTGTGCTTTTCAATGAGGTATCTCAACTCTTCTTGAGCAAGATATTCGTCTTCAACAATGACAGCGCGCATTATGCCTCCTTGTTTTCGACTGTAAATGATACTCGCGTTCCTGGGTGAAGTGGCTCGACGGTGAGGCCTTGACCATGGAGCATGATTAAACGCTGATGCACATTCATCAATCCAATATGATGGCTGTCGATGGTGCCATGATAAAGCTGTTTAACGATATTTGGATCGATGCCGACGCCTGTATCTGTGATGCTAATTTCTGCGCCGCGTTTAATCGCCCGCACTGCAATGGTGACATCACAAGGACGGCGAGAAGGTTGAAAACCGTGGCGAATGGCATTTTCTACCAGCGGTTGTATCAATAAAGGCGCAATATTAATGTCGGTCGTTTCAATATCAAAGTGAACGGAAAGTTTGTCACCAAAACGAGCCTGCTCTATTGCCACATAATCTTTGACTTGCTTGATGGCATCCGTAACAGGGATGAGATCTTGTGTGCGCTCTAAATTGTAACGCATAAAGTCGGCTAGATTGGCAATCAAGCCACGGGCGTCATCCGGACGCAACCGGATCAAGCTGGAGATCGCATTGAGGGCGTTAAACAAAAAATGTGGGTTAATTTTACTTTGTAGCGCGGAAAATTCGGCTCTACTGGCCATTTCTTTAAGTTTTTGTACCCGCGCCACTTCCATCTGGGTTGAAATCAATTGCGATAAACCAATCGCCATTTCTTGCATTGGGCGACGAATACGGTGAGGTTGACGATAAAACACCTTTAAAGTCCCGGTGACGACGCCATTTTCCCAAAGCGGAATGATCAACAAAGAGCGAAAGTCATGCACGTTGAGATCATTGCTGATGATTTGTTCGCCGGTTTTTACCGCTTGCTGAGTCAGGCGACTAATTTGGTGGTGGGCATCAATATATTGCTCCTCACCAATGCCAACATACGCCAACACATCGGCGGTATCGGTAATGGCAACCGCATCGGCACCGGTGTCTTTACGAATAATACTGCACGCTTTGGTTAAGCCTCGTGTTTCACCGCGTCGAAAGTAAGGCAACGTACGGTTAGCGATATCCAGCGCTTGTTTGGCTTGCTGGGCGGCGAGGTGTTCTTTTTCATCATCGATGTACTGTACCAGTTGGATGATCAGGCCAATACAGACGGTACCCGCAATCATCGGAAAGCTAATGGTCGCGACAATGTGTTGAGCCAGAGCTTGGTCACTCGCCAGTAAAAGAATCAGCAACATGGTCAGCGATTCACAGATCATCCCCGCTAAAATGCCATAACGGGCATAGTGCTGTTTATCGGCGCGATAGTGGATCAGCGCAGAAAGGCACCCAGCAATCATGCTGGCGATCAAACAGGCTTGTGAGGTTGGTCCATCAATATCAATCAGGTAGCGGTGAATACCTGAGACGACGCCAGCTGTCACACCTACCCAAGGGCCAAACAAAATGCCCCCAGCGACGATGGCGATGATTCGCACGTTAACCAGTGATCCATCCACATTGACACCTGTGTAGGTGCTGAACAATGCAAACAACACAAACAAAGCGGCAATCAGCGCCGTTTCCATCGGATGGCGCTGGGTTTTCTGCACAATGGTTTGGATCAGGTGGGTGCGAGTGAGCCAAAACAGCGCCATAAGGAGAAGGGCGGCGCGTTCAAACACAGCCAGCAACATTAAAAATTGGTCGTTGTACATAATCGAGCGAGGCAATGAGCAAAGAGGCGGCAGTATACACCCTTCGTCATGCGTTCGATACTGACCTAGCGCAAGCATCATGGTGTACAGGCAGCCGAAAAAAACCGACGCCTTGATGGCGTCGGTTTCAGATTGCTGACGAACCCCGCCTTTTTAGGCGGGGTTCTTTTTGA
>NZ_PXUD01000052.1:0-14948 GCF_003390965.1 Salinivibrio sp. HTSP | reverse complement strand
GCGCCTTACCGTTAAAGTCAAGAAGAAATTTTATCTTTTATTTTCAGCCCAACCGGGTGAAACAAAACCTCTTTTTGACTCCCCTAACGCGCTGTCTGCGTTAAGTAGGGCGGCATTCTAAAGCGTTTGTGACAAGCGTCAATCATTAATTTTCACTTTTCTTTTAAGCGCTCTATTTTTAGTCGATCTGCTCTGTTTTAGCCAATAATGCCCGTTTCTACTCTCTAAGCACCAAAAGTTACTATTTCGCGACTCGTTCTTATCCGCAGCACCTATCCACCTTAGTTAAACGAGGAGTGAGGCTATACGCGAAAAGCGTGGACCGTTTTTACAACGCGATGGTGAAGGGCCAGATAAAGAAAAAGCCAGGCAAATTGCCTGGCTTTTCTGGGTGCTGCTTATAAGTAATAAAACTTACTCTGCAGCTTGCTCAGCGTCTTGCTCTGGGCGATCAACAAGCTCGATGTAAGCCATTGGGGCTTTATCACCAGAGCGAACACCGCATTTCAGAATGCGAGTGTAACCGCCAGCACGTGAAGCAAAACGTGGGCCGAGTTCATTAAACAGTTTCGCTACAACTTCGTCGTTACGAGTACGAGCGAATGCTACACGACGGTTAGCAACACTGTCGTTTTTAGCTAAGGTAATCAACGGTTCAATGACGCGACGCAGCTCTTTTGCCTTCGGCAAAGTTGTTTTGATAACTTCGTGAGTTACCAGCGAGCTAGCCATGTTGCTGAACATCGCTTTACGATGGCTGCTGTTGCGATTGAGTTGACGACCACTCTTACGATGGCGCATGACCTAATCCTTCTAACTAAATAATCAGTCTCTGATTAATCTTCAGCAATGGATGCTGGCGGCCAGTTTTCTAGGCGCATACCTAGAGACAGACCACGTGATGCCAGCACGTCTTTAATTTCAGTCAAAGACTTCTTACCAAGGTTTGGCGTTTTCAGAAGCTCAACCTCGGTACGCTGTACCAGATCACCGATATAGTGAATCGCTTCTGCTTTCAAACAGTTAGCAGAGCGAACAGTTAGTTCAAGATCGTCTACAGGACGCAGTAGGATCGGATCGAACTCTGGCTTCTCTTCTTTCTCCTCAGGGACACGTACATCGCGCAGGTCAACAAACGCATCTAGCTGTTCTGCTAGGATGGTTGCCGCACGGCGAATCGCTTCCTCAGGATCCAGTGTACCGTTAGTTTCCATATCGATGACCAGCTTGTCGAGGTCCGTACGCTGTTCGACACGCGCTGCTTCCACTTTGTAAGCAATGCGATCTACTGGGCTGAACGTTGCGTCAACAAGTAGGCGACCGATTGGACGCTCGTCGTCTTCGCTATCGATACGCGCAGACGCTGGTACATAGCCACGACCACGTTCTACCTTGATACGCATGCTAATTTCAGCGCTTGCATCAGTCAGGTGGCAGATAACGTGTTCTGGGTTCGCAATCTCAACACCACCATCATGGGTGATGTCGCCTGCAACAACAGGGCCTGCACCAGACTTGGTCAGAGTAAGGATAACTTCATCTTTACCCTCAACCTTAACGGCTAGGCCTTTAAGGTTAAGTAGGATTTCCAGGATATCTTCCTGAACCCCTTCTTTGGTGCTGTACTCGTGCAATACGCCGTCAATTTCAACTTCCGTCACCGCACAGCCTGGCATAGATGAAAGTAGGATACGACGTAGCGCATTCCCCAGAGTATGGCCAAAGCCACGCTCTAGGGGTTCAAGAGTTACTTTTGCGTGCGTCGAGCTAACTTGTTCAATATCAACTAGACGCGGCTTAAGAAATTCTGTTACAGAACCCTGCATTATGTCCTCTCTTTAGTTCAGCTTTACTTAGAGTAAAGCTCGACGATCAGGTGTTCGTTGATGTCAGCAGACAAATCAGAACGCTCTGGTAGGCGCTTGAATGTGCCTTCCATCTTCTTGCTGTCTACTTCGATCCAAGTTGGCAGTTCGCGTTGAGCGGCAACTTCTAGAGCTGCTTTGATACGCGCCTGGTTCTTAGCTTTCTCGCGAATGCTAATCACGTCGTTTGCCGAAACCTTGAAAGAAGGTACGTTAACTACTTTGCCGTTAACGAGGATCGCTTTGTGGCTTACCAGCTGACGTGATTCGGCGCGTGTTGCACCAAAGCCCATGCGGTAAACTACGTTGTCTAGGCGACCTTCAAGAAGCTGAAGCAGGTTTTCACCTGTATTACCCTTGATGCGGGCAGCGTCTTTGTAGTAGTTACGGAACTGCTTTTCCATTACGCCGTACATACGACGTACTTTTTGCTTCTCGCGAAGCTGAACGCCATAGTCAGACAGACGGCCGCGACGCTGACCGTGAACGCCTGGGACGTTATCGATTTTACACTTGGTATCAATCGCGCGTACGCCTGACTTAAGGAATAAGTCAGTACCTTCGCGACGGCTAAGCTTCAGCTTAGGACCCAAATATCTTGCCATGATCTTTCTCCAATATTCTAAGAAACAGCGCTAGTGCGTATTAAACGCGGCGTTTCTTAGGTGGACGACAACCGTTATGCGGGATTGGCGTCGCATCAACAATGTTAGTGATGCGGAAGCCCGCTGCGTTCAAGGCACGAATAGTAGACTCGCGACCTGGACCTGGACCTTTAACCATCACTTCGAGGTTTTTCAGGCCGTACTCTTTCGCCATTTCACCACAGCGCTCTGCAGCAACCTGCGCAGCGTATGGAGTTGACTTACGAGAGCCACGGAAACCTGAACCACCGGCGGTCGCCCATGCAAGAGCGTTACCTTGACGGTCAGAAATCGTCACGATTGTGTTATTGAAAGACGCATGAATGTGCGCGACGCCATCAGCGACTTGCTTGCGTACGCGTTTGCGTGCACGAGTTGCTTGTTTAGCCATAGTACTTATCTACCCCGATTATTTCTTGATCGGCTTGCGCGGACCCTTACGGGTACGAGCATTGGTCTTCGTACGCTGACCACGTAGTGGCAAGCTGCGACGATGACGAATACCGCGGTTACAACCAAGGTCCATAAGACGCTTGATGTTCATGGAAATTTCACGACGTAGATCGCCTTCTACGGTGTATTTAGCCACACCGTCACGCAATTGGTCGATCTGTTCTTCTGATAGTTCACTGATCTTAGTGCTTTCAGCAATACCTACTTCAGCTAGAATAGCTTGAGAGGTGGTTTTGCCGACGCCGTAAATCGCAGTCAATGCGATAACAGCATGCTTTTGATCAGGAATGTTAATGCCTGCTATACGGGCCACTATTCACTCCTAGTACTTTTCAAGTAGAACCGCTGCAGAGCCCGTCGAGGATACGCAGCGGCATAACCACTTCTTTTGCACATACAAAAGGTGGGCTGGCTAATGTAGCCAGCCTGACCTCATTTTGCAAGAAAAATATTCTGCTATTAGCCTTGGCGTTGCTTGTGCTTTGGCTCACTGCAGATCACACGAACGGTACCGTTACGCTTGATCACTTTACAGTTACGGCAGATTTTCTTAACGGAAGCACGAACTTTCATTGCTAAACTCCGTAAATAGACAACCTATTAGCGGCCGTAGCCTTTGAGGTTGGCTTTTTTCAACACGGACTCATATTGTTGAGACATCAAATGAGTCTGAACTTGAGCCATAAAGTCCATGATTACGACTACTACGATAAGTAGTGATGTACCACCAAAGTAAAAGTGGACATCCCACGCAATCATCATGAACTCGGGGATCAGACAGATAAAGGTAATATACATGGCGCCAGCAAGGGTTAACCGTGTCATCACTTTATCAATGTATTTAGCAGTCTGCTCACCCGGGCGAATACCAGGTACGAACGCTCCTGACTTCTTCAAATTATCTGCTGTTTCTCGCGGGTTGAACACCAACGCCGTATAGAAAAAGCAGAAGAAGATAATCGCTGCCGCATAAAGTATTACGTACGCTGGTTGCCCCGGACTCAGTGCCAATGACACATCGGTTAGCCAGCTTGTCTGATCACCCTTACCAAACCAGTTAGCAAGCGTGCCAGGGAACAAAATAATACTTGATGCAAAAATCGCAGGGATAACGCCTGCCATGTTGATCTTAAGTGGCAGGTGCGTGCTTTGCGCTGCAAAGACACGGCGACCTTGTTGCCGCTTCGCGTAGTTAACAACGATACGACGTTGACCACGCTCCATAAAGACCACAAAGTAGACGACCGCCAATACGATCACTGCGATACCTAGCAAGAGAAGCGGAGACATGTCGCCTTGACGCGCTTGCTCTATTGTCTGTCCAATTGCGGGTGGCAGACCCGCGACAATCCCGGTGAAGATAATCAACGAAATGCCGTTACCAATGCCGCGTTCAGTAATTTGCTCACCTAACCACATCAAGAACATGGTACCTGTGACCAAACTCACTACCGCAGTAAAGTAAAATGCAGGGCCTGGATTTATCACCAAACCTGGCATCATACTCGGTAACCCGGTCGCGATTCCAATTGCTTGGAACGTTGCCAACACCAGCGTGCCGTAGCGGGTATACTGACTTATCTTGCGACGGCCAGATTCACCCTCTTTTTTCAACTCCGCTAACGCGGGATGAACCACTGACAATAACTGAACAATAATCGATGCCGAAATATACGGCATAATGCCCAGTGCCAGTATCGAAGCACGCTCAAGGGCACCACCAGAGAACATGTTAACCAAGTCAATGATGGTCCCTTGTTGCTGTTCGAACAGATCGGCAAGTACAGCAGCGTCAATACCAGGAATGGGTACAAAAGAGCCGGCACGGAATACCAATAATGCCATTGCTACAAAAAGTAAGCGGCTTTTCAGCTCCGCAACTCCGCCTTTTGCACTACTGAAGTTTTGTCCTGGTTGTTTTGCCATCTGTACCTCGTCCTCGAGCTAAATTATTCCTCGATTTTACCGCCTGCAGCTTCGATTGCCGCTTTAGCGCCTTTAGTGACACGAACACCTTTCACTGTCACTGAGCGAGCGATTTCACCAGACAGTACGATTTTCGCCGTACGGGTGTCTTGTGCGATAACATTCGCTGCTTTCAGTGTTTCAAGGCTTACCACGTCACCGTCAACTTTTGCTAGCTCGCCGAGACGAACTTCAGCAGAAGTGAGGCCTTTACGCGAAGTAAAACCGAATTTTGGCAGACGCTGTTTCAAAGGCATTTGACCGCCTTCGAAACCTGGGCGTACTGAACCACCTGAACGTGATTTCTGACCTTTGTGACCACGGCCACCGGTTTTACCCAGGCCTGAACCAATACCACGGCCTACACGCTTCGCAGAAGGCTTTGAGCCTGCAGCCGGAGATAGAGTATTCAAACGCATGTGATTACCCCTCCACTTTAACCATGTAGTTGACCTTGTTGATCATACCGCGCACGCACGGTGTATCTTCAAGTTCAACAGTGTGGTTGATGCGACGTAGGCCCAAGCCACGCAGGGTCGCTTTGTGCTTCGGCAAGCGGCCGATAGCGCTACGAGTCTGAGTTACTTTAATTGTCTTAGCCATGTCGTATTACCCCAGAATTTCGTTGACAGGCATGCCACGTTTCGCAGCTACCATCTCTGGAGACTTCGTACCACCCAGACCATCAATCGTTGCACGAACGATGTTGATTGGGTTGGTCGAACCGTATGCTTTCGCCAGAACGTCTTGAACGCCTGCTACTTCAAGCACGGCACGCATCGCACCACCGGCGATGATACCTGTACCTTCTGATGCTGGCTGCATGTACACTTTTGAACCAGTGTGGCGGCCTTTAACAGCGTGGTGCAGAGTACCGTCTTTCAGCGCGATAGTAATCATGTTACGACGCGCCTTTTCCATTGATTTTTGGATCGCTGCGGGGACTTCACGGGCTTTACCGTAACCGAAACCGACGCGACCGTTACCGTCACCTACCACTGTCAGGGCGGTGAAGGTAAAGATGCGACCACCTTTAACCGTTTTAGAAACACGGTTTACAGCGATCAGCTTCTCATGCAAATCACTTTGTTGTTTATCGTTAGCCATCTTCCACCTACCTTAGAATTTCAGACCAGCTTCACGGGCAGCATCTGCCAGTGCAGCCACACGGCCGTGGTATTGGAAACCGGAACGGTCAAAAGCAACGGCTTCGATGCCTTTTTCCTTCGCTCGCTCAGCAATGATCTTACCCACGGCTGCAGCGGCGTCTTTGTTACCGGTGCTCTTCACTTGCTCACGGATCGCTTTTTCTACGGTAGAAGCGGCGGCGATAACTTCCGCGCCGTTACCAGCGATAACCTGTGCGTACACATGACGTGGAGTACGGTGTACCACCAGGCGAGTCGCACCCATTTCCGCGATCTTGCGTCGTGCTTTGGTCGCACGACGGATACGAGATGCTTTCTTATCCATAGTGTTACCTTACTTCTTCTTAGCTTCTTTAGTACGCACAGCTTCGTCAGAGTAACGAACGCCTTTGCCTTTATAAGGCTCTGGCTTGCGGTATGCGCGAATATCAGCAGCCACCTGGCCAACCGCTTGTTTATCAGCACCGCTGATAACAATTTCAGTTTGGCTTGGGCATTCTGCCTTAACACCCTCTGGCAGAGCGTGCTCAACCGGGTGAGAGAAACCAAGTGTCAGGTTAAGTTTGTTACCGGCAACGTTTGCACGATAACCAACACCTTTCAGGATCAGTTTCTTGGTAAAGCCTTCAGTCACACCCACTACCATGCTGTTAACCAGTGCGCGCGCGGTACCAGCATGTGCCCATGCTTTAGCGTGCTCCACACTTGGTGCGAAGGTAATGGTGTTCTCTTCTTGGTTTACTGACACCATATCGTGAAGCGTGCGGCTTAGTTCGCCTTTGCTTCCTTTTACAGTGATTTCCTGACCGTTAAGTTTCACCTCTACGCCGGCAGGAACTACGACAGGTGCTTTTGCAACACGAGACATTTCCTACTCCTTATTAAGCTACGTAGCAGATGATTTCACCGCCCAGACCCGCTTTGCGAGCTGCGCGATCGGTCATCAAACCTTTCGAAGTTGATACAACAGCAATACCAAGTCCACCCATCACTGAAGGCAACTCATCTTTCTTTTTGTAGATGCGCAGGCCTGGACGGCTAACACGTTGGATTTGCTCGATAACTGGTTTAGATTCGAAGTATTTCAACGTCACTTCCAGTTCAGGCTTCGCGTCGCTATTTACTGCGACGTCAGCCACGTAACCTTCTGCTTTTAGTAGCTCAGCAATTGCCACTTTTAGCTTTGACGAAGGCATTTTAACAGCAACTTTCTTTGCTGTCTGACCGTTGCGGAGGCGGGTCAGCATATCCGAGATCGGATCTTGCATGCTCATAAGTCTTTACTCCCGTGATTCAATTACCAGCTTGCCTTACGCAGACCCGGAATCTCGCCTTTCATGCAAGCTTCACGAACCTTGATTCGGCTTAGGCCGAATTTGCGTAGGTAGCCATGTGGACGACCAGTCTGGTTACAGCGGTTACGCTGACGAGACTTCGCAGAATCACGTGGTAGCGACTGAAGCTTCAGGACGGCGTCCCAACGCTCTTCGTCTGACGTGTTAACATTCTTAATGGTCGCACGCAGGTTGTCACGCTTTTCAGCATAACGGGCTGCGAGCTTCGCACGTTTTACGTCACGTGCTTTCATCGATTTTTTAGCCATAACAGTAACCCTTCACCTTACTTACGGAATGGGAAGTTAAAGGCAGCCAGCAGAGCTCGACCTTCCTCATCTGTACCTGCGGTGGTAGTGATAGTAATATCAAGACCACGGATACGATCGACTTTGTCGTAGTCAATCTCAGGGAAGATGATTTGCTCGCGAACGCCCATGCTGTAGTTACCGCGACCGTCGAACGCTTTCGGGTTCAGACCACGGAAGTCACGGATACGAGGAACTGCGATAGCGATCAAACGCTCAAAGAAGTCCCACATACGCTCGCCACGTAGGGTTACTTTACAACCAATTGGGTAGCCCTCACGGATCTTAAAGCCTGCGACTGATTTACGTGCTTTAGTGATCAGCGGCTTTTGACCAGAAATTGCGGTCATATCAGCAGCTGCATTTTCAAGCAGTTTCTTGTCGTTCAGAGCTTCGCCCACACCCATGTTAAGGGTGATCTTTTCGATCCCTGGGACTTGCATGATGCTTTTGTAACCAAATTGCTTAGATAGCTCAGCTACAACTGTCTCTTTGTAGTAATCATGCAGTTTCGCCATTGTACTACTCCAGAATTACTTAATAGTTTCGCCATTCGACTTGAAGAAACGCACTTTTTTACCGTCTTCAAATCGGAAGCCTACACGGTCACCTTTACCAGCTGCTGCGTTAAAGATCGCCACGTTTGAAACGTCAATAGCGGCTTCTTGTTCAACGATGCCACCTTGAGTGCCCAGAGCCGGAACCGGCTTCTGGTGTTTCTTCACGAGGTTAATACCTTCAACGATAACTTTACCGGTCGGTAGAACCTTAGATACTTTACCTTTCTTGCCTTTGTCTTTACCGGCAAGAACGATAACTTCGTCGTTACGACGGATTTTAGCTGCCATGAGATCGCTCCTTACAGAACTTCAGGCGCCAGAGACACAATTTTCATGAACTTCTCAGTACGAAGTTCGCGTGTCACAGGGCCAAAGATACGTGTGCCGACTAGTTGCTCGTTCGTGTTGTTCAACAACACGCAAGCATTGCGGTCGAAGCGAATGACAGAGCCGTCTGGACGACGTACGCCTTTACGGGTGCGAACTACCACCGCCTTAAGCACATCACCTTTTTTCACTTTACCGCGTGGGATTGAATCCTTAACGGTAACTTTGATGATGTCGCCAACGTGGGCGTAACGACGGTGAGAGCCACCCAGAACCTTAATACACATTACACTGCGAGCGCCGGAGTTGTCGGCTGCGTCCAGCATACTTTGCATTTGGATCATTGTTAGTGCTCCGCTGTTATTACATCTAGACCCATCTCGGGTCGGGCTGCCTTTTTACAAGGGCGGCGAATAATAACACTATTTTGACCAGATGGGTAGATAAAAAATAAACGGCCCCCCAAATGAGAGCCGTTTGACTTATTATTGTATGAAAAATCGCTTAGATGCGTGATTTTTCAACAACGCGAACCAATGTCCAAGACTTTTGCTTAGAGATTGGACGACACTCACGAACCTCGACAGTGTCACCTTGGTTACACTGGTTTGATTCATCGTGTACATGTAGCTTACTCGTGCGCTTAATGTACTTACCGTAGATTGGGTGTTTCACAAAACGCTCGATAGCAACGACGATAGTTTTATCGCCTTTGTCGCTGATAACGCGACCTTGCTGAGTGCGGATGTTCTCGCTCATTATGCGTTAGCCTTCTCAGTCAGTACGGTTTTTACACGTGCGATATCGCGACGAACAGCTTTAAGAGTGTGAGTTTGCTGAAGTTGGCCAGTAGCCGCTTGCATGCGCAGATTAAACTGCTCACGTAGCAGACCCATTAGCTCTTCGTTCAGCTGCTCAGCAGTCTTTTCACGTAGTTCTTGTGCTTTCATCACATCACCGCCTTAGTTACGAAAGTGGTTTTGATCGGTAGCTTACGTGAAGCTAATTCAAACGCTTCGCGAGCCAGTGATTCAGGAACACCATCCATTTCGTACAGGACCTTGCCTGGTTGGATTTGGGCAACCCAGTAATCAACTGAACCTTTACCCTTACCCATACGAACTTCCAACGGCTTACCAGTAATTGGTTTGTCAGGGAAGACACGAATCCAGATTTGGCCTTGACGTTTAATGTGACGAGTCATCGCACGACGAGCCGCCTCAATTTGACGCGCAGTGATACGACCGCGACCAACAGCTTTCAGGCCATAGGTACCGAAGCTTACGTCAGTACCGTGCGCCAGACCGCGGTTACGACCTTTAAAAGTCTTGCGGAACTTAGTACGTTTTGGTTGAAGCATCGATAGACTCCTTACTTACGGCCTTTACGCTGCTTCTTCGGCTTGTCAGCCTTTTGCTCAACTTCAGCCATTCCACCTAGGATCTCACCTTTGAAGATCCAGGTTTTAATGCCGATTACACCGTACTGGGTGTGAGCAGAAGAAGTTGCGTAATCAATGTCAGCACGAAGGGTGTGCAATGGCACACGGCCTTCACGGTACCACTCGGTACGAGCGATTTCAGCGCCGCCAAGACGGCCGCTTACTTCTACTTTGATACCTTTGGCACCTAGGCGCATCGCGTTTTGTACCGCGCGCTTCATCGCACGACGGAACATAACACGGCGCTCTAGCTGTGATGCGATGCTGTCGCCAACAAGTTGCGCATCTAGCTCAGGCTTACGTACTTCAGCGATGTTGATTTGCGCTGGTACACCGGCTAGTTTTGCAACATGAGCGCGCAGCTTCTCGACATCTTCACCTTTCTTACCGATAACCACACCAGGACGTGCAGTGTGAATAGTCACACGAACACTCTTAGCAGGACGCTCGATAACGATGCGAGAGACTGACGCTTTTTTCAGTTCATTGTTCAAGAACTGACGTACCTTAAAGTCGCCGTCTAGGTTGTCAGCGAAATCTTGGTTATTAGCAAACCAAGTGGAATTCCAAGGCTTAACAATGCCAAGACGAATACCATTAGGATGTACTTTTTGACCCATTGCTTTATCTCCTCGTCTCTTAGCGGTCTGCTACAACAACAGTGATGTGGCTAGAACGCTTCAAGATGCGATCGGCACGGCCTTTTGCACGAGGCATAATACGCTTCATGATTGGGCCTTCATCAACGAAGACTTTGGCGACGCTTAGATCGTCGATATCCGCACCTTCGTTATGCTCGGCGTTTGCAATAGCAGATTCCAACACTTTCTTAACCAGGTCAGCCGCTTTTTTGTTGCTGAAGGTCAGTAGTTCCAGTGCTTGTGCTACGTCTTTACCGCGCACTTGATCCGCAACCAAACGTGCTTTTTGAGGCGAGATACGAGCAAAGCGATGTTTAGCAATAGCTTCCATTTCTTACCCCTTAACGCTTCTTAGCTTTCTTATCAGCAGCGTGGCCGCGATAAGTACGTGTTGGTGCAAACTCGCCTAGCTTGTGACCGATCATTTCTTCAGAAACGAAAACGGGTACGTGCTGACGACCATTATGGACAGCGATGGTCAATCCGATCATCTGTGGGATGATCATTGAACGACGGGACCAAGTCTTTAAAGGCTTCTTGTCACCGCTTTCCACCGCTTTCTCTACCTTCTTCAGCAAGTGCAGGTCAATAAAAGGACCTTTCTTGAGAGAACGTGGCATGGCTTATCCTCTGATAATAATTACTTGTTACGACGACGTACGATGTACTTGTCGGTACGTTTGTTCTTACGGGTCTTGAAGCCTTTAGTTGGCATACCCCATGGTGATACTGGATGACGACCACCTGAGGTACGGCCTTCACCACCACCGTGTGGGTGGTCAATCGGGTTCATTGCAACACCACGTACGCTTGGACGTGCGCCTTTCCAGCGCGCGGCACCGGCTTTACCCAGTTCGCGTAGCATGTGCTCAGAGTTACCCACTTCACCAAGAGTCGCACGACCTTCAGCAAGAACCTTACGCATTTCACCGCTGCGCAGGCGGAGTGTGACGTACGCGCCGTCACGAGCTACGATTTGCGCATAAGCACCCGCAGAACGAGCTAACTGACCACCTTTACCAGGCTTAAGCTCGATATTGTGGATAGTAGAACCCACTGGGATGTTACGCATTGGCAGGGTGTTACCTACCTTGATAGCTGAATCTGCACCAGATTGGATCTGATCACCGGCTTTTAGGCCTTTTGGTGCGATGATGTAACGACGTTCACCGTCCGAATACAGTACAAGCGCGATGTTTGCACTACGGTTCGGATCATACTCAAGACGCTCAACTTTCGCTGGGATACCGTCTTTAGTACGTTTGAAGTCAATTACACGGTAATGATGCTTGTGACCACCACCGATGTTACGCACTGTGATTCGACCGTTGTTATTGCGACCGCCTGACTTAGAGTTTTTCTCTAGCAGTGGTGCATATGGTTTACCTTTATAAAGATCATGGTTTACCACTTTAACAAGGTGACGACGACCCGGTGAAGTCGGCTTACATTTCATAATAGCCATTTGCTTTTACTCCTCCGTCTTACTCAGCGCCGCCAACGAAGTCGATGTCCTGACCTTCTTTCAAGGCAACATACGCTTTTTTCCAGTCGCTACGACGGCCTTCACGCATACCTTGACGTTTGGTCTTACCCTTAACGAGAAGAGTACGAACAGACTTCACTTCAACTTCGAACAGTTTTTCAACTGCCGCTTTGATCTCTTTTTTCGTAGCTTCTTTGGCGACTTTGAATACAACAGTGTTGTTGTTTTCAGCGGCCATCGTCGCTTTTTCAGAGATGTGCGGAGCACGCAGAACTTTTAGGATACGCTCTTCAGTGATCATGCCAGCATCTCCTCAACTTGTTTAACTGCATCAGCAGTCATCACGACTTTGTCGAAAGCGATCAAGCTAACTGGGTCGATGGTATCTGTATCGCGTACGTCAACCTTATAAAGGTTACGTGCGGCAAGGAACAGGTTCTCATCAACTTCGGCAGTGACGATCAGAGCATCGTTCAGCTCAAGCTCTTTCAGCTTAGCGACAAGCTCTTTAGTTTTTGGTGCTTCAACAGAGAAGTTATCAACAACGATCAAACGCTCTTGACGAACCAGCTCTGACAGGATGCTCTTAAGAGCACCACGGTACATCTTCTTGTTTACTTTCTGAGCATGGTCCTGAGGACGTGCTGCGAAAGTGACACCACCGCTGCGCCAGATTGGGCTGCGGATTGTACCTGCACGGGCGCGACCAGTACCCTTCTGACGCCATGGCTTAGCACCGCCACCAGACACGTCTGAACGAGTTTTCTGAGCGCGAGTACCTTGACGGGCACCAGCTGCGTATGCAACGACTACCTGGTGAACCAGGGACTCGTTGAATTCACGCCCGAAGGTAGTTTCGGAAACAGTTAGCGCGTCGGCGCCTTTGACTACCAATTCCATTACTATCTCCTCGACGTTACGCTTTAACGGCTGGTTTAACGATCACGTTGCCACCTGTCGCACCTGGGACTGCACCTTTGATAAGAAGCAGATTGCGCTCAGCGTCAACACGTACGATCTCTAGGTTTTGAGTCGTTACACGCTCAGCACCCATGTGACCTGCCATTTTTTTGCCTTTGAATACGCGACCTGGGCTCTGACATTGACCGATAGAACCAGGCGCACGGTGAGACAAAGAGTTACCGTGGCTCATGTCTTGAGTACGGAAATTCCAACGCTTAACGCCGCCTTGGAAGCCCTTACCTTTTGACGTGCCAGTAACGTCTACTTTTTTGATTTCAGCGAAAAGATCAACGTTTAGCTCAGCGCCAACTTCGAACTCTTCACCATTTTCCAGACGGAATTCCCACAAACCGCGGCCTGCTTCAACACCTGCTTTCGCAAAGTGACCAGCTTGTGCCTTGTTGACACGGCTTGCTTTCTTCTCGCCTGTAGTGATTTGAATTGCGGCATAACCGTCAACGTCAGGCTTACGCACCTGAGCAACACGGTTCGCTTCAACTTCAACTACGGTGACCGGGATAGAAACGCCATCTTCGTTGAAGATGCGAGTCATACCGACTTTACGACCGACTAGACCAATCATTATCTACTCCCCCTTAACCCAGGCTGATTTGAACATCAACGCCCGCAGCAAGGTCAAGACGCATCAGAGCGTCAACAGTTTTATCTGTTGGCTCAACGATGTCGATCAGACGTTTGTGAGTACGGATTTCGTACTGGTCACGTGCGTCTTTGTTTACGTGCGGAGAAATAAGAACGGTGAAGCGCTCTTTACGAGTAGGTAGAGGGATTGGTCCCTTAACCTGTGCGCCAGTGCGCTTAGCGGTTTCAACGATTTCCGCGGTAGACTGATCGATCAAGCGATGATCGAACGCCTTAAGGCGGATACGGATACGTTGGTTCTGCATGAGACAGAGCTCCAAATTCTAAAATATTTACACAAACAATATCGCCATTCCACCTCATTAAGACGAGGGAATGCCGATTAATTTATGTGAAACCGTAGTGCCAAAATTAGGCACATTGTCAGCCATTATTCTATGACTGCGAACATAAGCGGAGTATACATTAAACGAACAGTTTACTGTTCCATTCCTCGATGCTCATTGGTTCACAACTGCGTCGGAAGTCGCAATGACTTAAGCAGTGCCGGGCATTATACCGATGCGCGATAGCTTTGCAAGCGTTGGTTAATAATTAGGCCCCAAAAAAAAGCGTACCCACTAAGGGTACGCTGAGTGTAGGTGCACGTTTTGCCCGCAAAGTGTACTAGCCGTCTTTGTCACTGGCGTCTTCGATGATTTGTGCTTGGTTGTAATTGGCGATACCCACTTTATCGACCAGACCCAGCTGAGTTTCGAGCCAATCAATATGTTCTTCTTCGTCGTCGAGGATATACTGGAACAGATCTCGCGACACAAAATCGCGGATGCTTTCGGTGTAAGCAATGGCTTCTTTCAAGTCTTCGTGCGCTTGCATCTCCAGCGCAAGATCACATTCGAAGATTTCTTGCGTGTCTTCACCAATACGTAACTTACCTAAATCTTGCAGGTTGGGCGTTCCTTCTAAAAACAAGATACGCTCAATGAGCTTGTCCGCATGCTTCATCTCATCAATGGACTCTTCATACTCTTTGTCCGCGATGACTTTTAAGCCCCAGTCTTTAAGCATGCGCGCATGCAAAAAATACTGATTAATCGCAATCAGTTCGTTACCGAGTACCGTGTTGAGAAATGCTATCGATTTTGGATCGCCTTTCATGGCAAAAGCCTCCTTATGGGTTCTACTTTACAAATGTAGAACCCATAAGGAG
>NZ_PXUD01000121.1:0-5942 GCF_003390965.1 Salinivibrio sp. HTSP | reverse complement strand
CCTATTGCTTGTGATTTTTGATATCTGCGATGCTCATGTATTGGCATACACTGTGCTTCTCGCTTCAAAACTCCCTGCGCATAGCACGCAATTTAATTATCAAAGCAATGATATGTAAGACTTTGATGAGAAAATACAGAGCCCTGACCTCACGGTCGGGGCTTTTTTGTATCTATAGCAAGATATCACGCGTTTTGATTCAATAACTTACCGCTTCAAACTCTATAAACCGTTATACCTCAATAATGTATATCTGTGCCCACTCAACGCGGAAGCCGAGAGTCGATTCCAATATTACTCGGTGAAGCGCGCTTTTCACCGGTAATCTATGGACATAAAAAAACCTCCTTGGCGGAGGTTTTGATTATCAAGCTTTTTGACTTGCTATTACGCTGGGTTCTTAGCGATCAGTTTTCTTGTTCGCTCTGCAGGTTCTTCGAGTCCAAGCTTTTCATAGGCTTTCAGCATCAAAGGTAACGATGCGCGGGCTGCCTCTGTATCAGGGAAGTCACGCTGCAACGCTTGGCAACGGTTAACCGCGGCAACCCATGCTTCGCGACGGATGTAGTAATCAGCGGCGGCGAGCTCATAGTTGGCAAGGCGGTTTTTCAATGCGGTCATCCGCGCTTTGGCATCTGCGGCATATTCACTGTTGGGATAGCGCTCAAGTAAGCGACGAAAATCGGCAAAGGCTTTACGTGCTGGTTGCGGATCTCTGTCATCCCGCTCCATACGTAAGATATCGTGAATGAGGCTACGATCTTGGCCCATATGGACAAGACCACGCATATAAACCACCCAGTCACTTTCTGAGTGCGCTGGGTGCATACGCATAAAACGATCGATCGTGGCTTCGGCCAAAGCCAAGTCATCATTTTTGTAATATGCATAAATAAGGTCCAGCTGCACTTGATCAGAATAAGCACCAAAAGGATAGCGTGAATCTAGTGCTTCCAGCTTTTCAATCGCGGTTATCCAAGCCCCTTGATTTAACTGCGCTTCAGCATCCTGATACAGTTTGGATGGCGGATCGTCTTGAACGACTTGGTCGTTACTTGAACAACCGGCGAGTAGAGAGGCTGCGAGTAGCGCAGTCAGGGTTAGGCGTTTCATGGGTTATCGCACTTCCTTGAAAAGTTTTTATGCCATCTGGATTACGGTCGCAGCGGCAAACAGATACAATGTCATTATTCCGGCTATTTTATCCAGTGACAGGCGACTATAGCAAAAGGCGTTTGCAGGCGATATGCCAAGCGCCACTATAACGACTGTCGCAAGGGTTTAGTCATAGAAATCACAGAAAAGTTCGATATGGCACAACAGATAGAGTTATCCCATCAGATCCAAGATCATCAACTAGGTCAGCGGCTCGACCAAGCTATCGCTGAGCTGTTTCCTGATTACTCGCGCTCTCGGATCAAAACCTGGATCCAAGCCGGTCAGGTGTCACTCAATGGCGTGGCCATTGATAAACCGCGTCAAAAAGTGATGGGCGGAGAAAACGTTGAGATCACTGCGGAAATTGAAGATGACGATCGCTGGATAGCGCAAGATATTCCGCTAGATATTGTCTATGAAGATGACGACTTGTTGGTGATTAATAAACCTGCGGGGCTGGTTGTTCACCCAGGCGCAGGTTGCCCTGATGGTACTTTACTGAACGGTCTTTTGTATCGTTATCCGGAAATAGGAGACGTACCTCGAGCAGGGATCGTCCATCGTTTGGACAAAGACACCACGGGATTAATGGTGGTCGCCAAAACGATCCCAGCACAAACACGTCTAGTTCGGGCGCTACAGAAGCGGAAAATTACCCGTGAGTACGAAGCGATTGCGATTGGCAATATGACCGGTGGTGGTTTGGTGGATAAGCCGATTGGCCGCCACGCAACGAAACGCACCCATATGGCGGTGCATGAATTAGGTAAGCCCGCGATCACCCATTATCGCGTGGCCGAGCATTTTCGTGGCCACACGCGGTTACGTTTGCGCTTGGAAACGGGCCGGACCCACCAGATCCGTGTCCATATGGCTTACTTGAATCATCCCTTAGTGGGCGATCCGCTATATGGTGGCAAGGCTAAACCGCCTCGTCATGCCGATGATGCGCTCATCCAAGGCTTACGCCAATTCCGGCGCCAGGCGCTACATGCGGCCATGCTACGTTTAGATCATCCGGTCACTGGCGAGCAAATGGAATGGCATGCTCCGATTCCAGATGACATGGTCGCACTGACTGAGCTGCTAAGGGATGATCAAAGCCAATATGGAGAAGAGGAATACTGATGCGCTACCTCGAGCCCGACTGGCCTGCCCCAAGCAATGTGCGTGCGCTGACGACCACGCGTGTTGGTGGCGTGAGCCATGGGCGCTTTTCGAGTTGGAACTTGGGTATGCATGTTGGCGACGCACCTGATGATGTTGCCAAAAGCCGACTGCTACTCGCAAAGCAGGTCGAGGGCGATATTACCTGGCTGGACCAAGTACATGGCACGCAGGTCGTGCACCTTCCAAGTGAAGATCCTCACCCTGAGGCAGATGCGGCCTTCGCCGAAACAACAGGCCAAGTCTGTACCATCATGACGGCTGATTGCTTGCCAGTACTTTTTTGCAGTGACGATGGTCAGCAAGTCGCGGCGGCCCACGCAGGTTGGCGCGGATTATTACATGGTGTGCTGGAATCGACATTATCGATGTTTGAGGCGCCAAGCCGATGCCTCGTTTGGCTGGGGCCTGCGATTGGCCCCCAAGCTTTCGAGGTAGGGGAAGATGTGTATCAGGCATTTACCACTTTGTCACCGGAAGCCAAGGTCGCCTTTATGCCTACCGACAGCCACAAGTACTTAGCTGATCTTTATATGCTCGCGACGCAACGACTCCAACAGGCTGGCGTTACTGCTGTTTATGGTGGGGAGTTTTGTACCTACCAGCAGGCGGATCAGTTTTATTCGTATCGACGAGATGGGCAAACAGGCCGGATGGCAACCTGCATCTGGCGGGTGAAATAAAAGCGACAAAGGTGCTTGAAAAGCGCCGCAATCGTGCCCATTTATTCATCAACTAGAGGTGTTAAGTGGGAGGAACTATGCGCCTTGACCGATTTACGAGTAAATTCCAAATTGCGATTTCTGATGCGCAATCACTCGCATTAGGGCGAGATCACCAATACATCGAGCCTGTTCACTTGATGACCGCGCTCCTGAACCAAGACAGCAGTGCCATCCGCCCGTTATTGACCATGCTGAACGTGGATGTGAGCCAGTTGCGTTCCAGTCTCTCTGAGTTATTAGACCGACTACCACAAGTCACTGGCACGGGGGGCGAAGTACAGCTTTCAAACCACCTAGGCACGCTATTTAACCTGTGCGACAAAATCTCGCAAAAGCGTAAAGATAAATATATCTCGTCAGAGCTTTTTGTTTTGGCTGCGGTGGAAGACAAAGGCCAGTTGGGAAATCTGTTGCGTAGCCACGGGTTGACGTCGCAAAAGGTTGAAGAAGCGATAGAGAAAGTCCGTGGCGGCCAGCAAGTCGATGATCCGAATGCGGAAGAGAACCGTCAAGCCCTCGAAAAATTCACCATTGATCTTACTGAGCGTGCAGAGCAAGGCAAGCTCGACCCTGTTATTGGCCGTGATGATGAAATCCGTCGTACGGTGCAAGTGTTACAACGCCGTACCAAAAATAACCCAGTGCTGATTGGTGAGCCCGGTGTAGGTAAAACCGCGATTGTCGAAGGGCTTGCTCAACGCATTGTGAATGGTGAGGTGCCAGAGGGGCTTCGCAGTAAACGCGTTCTTTCTCTTGATATGGGTTCATTAGTTGCAGGGGCGAAGTATCGAGGTGAGTTTGAAGAGCGTCTAAAAGCGGTACTCAACGAGCTTGCCAAAGAGGAAGGCAATGTCATCCTCTTTATCGATGAACTGCACACCATGGTGGGCGCAGGCAAAGCCGAAGGGGCCATGGACGCGGGGAACATGCTCAAACCTGCTCTTGCACGCGGTGAGCTACATTGTGTTGGGGCCACCACGCTGGATGAGTATCGGCAGTATGTGGAGAAAGATGCGGCATTAGAGCGTCGTTTCCAAAAAGTGTTGGTGAGTGAGCCGAATGTCGAAGACACGGTGGCCATTTTGCGAGGCCTCAAAGAGCGTTATGAATTGCATCATGCGGTAGAAATTACCGACCCGGCTATCGTTGCTGCTGCGAGCTTGTCACACCGCTATATTGCCGATCGGCAACTGCCAGATAAAGCCATCGATCTGATTGATGAGGCCGCTTCCAGTATTCGGATGCAAATAGACTCAAAGCCAGACTCACTCGACAGGCTTGAGCGTCGTATTGTGCAACTGAAGATAGAGCAGCAAGCACTGGAAAAAGAAGAAGACAGTGCGAGCCAAAAGCGCTTAGAAACGCTTCGCGACGAGTTAGAAGCAAAAGAGCGTGAGTACGCAGAATTGGAAGAGGTCTGGAACACTGAGAAAGCTGCCGTGTCTGGTGCTCAACACATTAAAGCAGCGTTAGAGCAAGCACGTACTGACATGGAAATCGCTCGTCGAGCGGGTGATTTGAGCCGGATGTCAGAGCTGCAATACGGAAAAATTCCGGAGCTTGAGAAGCAGCTGGATCTTGCCAGTCAGGCAGAGATGCAGGAAATGACGTTGCTTAAAAACCGTGTCACGGATGCGGAGATCGCAGATGTCATTGCACGCCAGACAGGCATTCCTGTGTCGCGCATGCTGGAAAGCGAGAAAGAAAAGCTACTTAAAATGGAGTCAGCGCTTCACGAGCGTGTGGTTGGACAAGATGAAGCGGTCAGTGCTGTCGGCAACGCCATTCGCCGCAGCCGAGCGGGCTTAGCGGATCCGAATCGCCCGATCGGCTCATTCCTCTTCCTAGGGCCAACGGGGGTAGGTAAAACCGAGCTATGTAAATCACTTGCCGAGTTTATGTTCGATAGCCGAGATGCCATGGTTCGGATTGATATGTCCGAATTTATGGAGAAGCACTCCGTGGCTCGCCTTGTGGGGGCGCCTCCAGGCTATGTGGGTTATGAAGAAGGTGGCTACCTGACCGAAGCGGTACGTCGCCGCCCTTACTCTGTCATTCTGCTCGACGAGATAGAGAAAGCCCATTCGGATGTGTTTAATATCTTGCTACAGGTGCTGGATGATGGTCGCCTGACGGATGGTCAAGGCCGTACCGTCGACTTTCGCAATGCGGTGGTGATCATGACGTCAAACCTTGGCTCGGAGCAGATCCAGGCGCATTTCGGTGAACTGGACTATGCGGGTATAAAACGCACCGTGATGGAAGTGGCTGCGAATCATTTCCGTCCAGAGTTCATCAACCGAATCGATGAAGCGGTGGTTTTCCATCCATTAGCCGAAGACCATATCAAAGAGATTGCGGGTCTACAGATGCAAGATCTGGCTCACCGTATGGCCGAAAGAGACTTTAAGCTTGAGGTCTCAGACGCAGCCTTAGCAAAAGTCGCTAAAGGTGGCTTTGATCCCGTCTATGGTGCGCGTCCACTCAAACGTGCTATCCAGCAGACAATTGAAAACCCGCTTGCTCAGCAAATTCTAAGTGGCGAGCTGATACCAGGGCGGTCTGTTTTCCTTGATGTTGAAAACGACCAAATCATCGCAAAACAGGACTAATAAGTGCTTATCGGACGAAAGCCACCAATTTTAGGTGGCTTTTTGCCGTGTTTTAGCGTGGAAATGCTCAGTAATAATGCATATTGTTGGGTTTTTGTTCGCCTGGAAAGTTTTTCTTAAAAACCCCTTGCGTCACAAAATTACCTCTCTATAATGCGCTTCTCGTTGGCACGGCAAGCCGCGCTAACAACGGCAAAACAGCCAAGCAAACAAAACGCTTGACTCGATGCCAAAGTGGCGTAAAATGCCACTCCCGCTCAAAATTGAGCGGCGCTCTTTA
>NZ_PXUD01000007.1:0-7891 GCF_003390965.1 Salinivibrio sp. HTSP | reverse complement strand
CAGATTTACAGTCTGATCCCTTTGACCGCTCGGGAACTCCACCACGCGATTGGGGCGAATCTTACCAAACCGATTGGAGCTGTAAAGGGTTTTCTTAACCTCAGGTTGCGGTTGGTGCTTTTTTCAACGTCTTGCGTCCAAAATCAGCAGTAAGCGTTGTTTTTATCGCTTTTTGAAACCTGCCTTCTTTTACATAGTCTGAGTGCTATGTGGCAAAATCTCGAATTTGGATGTAATAACGAGAAAAAACAACGTCTTTACAATTCTTTAAGGACAAAAAAAAGTAGATCAGTACACTGGTGCTATTCAAATAATAAGGTGTGATGTAATGAAAAAAGGGATGCTACTGGGCGCCGTGATGTTGGCCGGCGTTGCGTTCTGGCAGTGGGGAGGTATACAGCCCTCGAATGAGGAAGCCTCTGCGCCACCACCGGGTGCGCGATCTGTGGATGTGATGACTGCACAAGTGGAGACCAAATCGATTGCGCCGTCGCTGTCGTTGGTGGGTAACGTTAAAGCCCACCAACAGATTAATATCGAATCGGAAGTGTCGGCGCGCATTGAAACGGTGCACGTAAAACCGGGAGAAACGGTTGAAAAAGGGGCGCCTTTGGTGACATTTAATCGTGCCAAAGCCCAAGCAGCGGTACTGGAAGCGTCAGCTTATCTCAATGATGAGCAGCGCAAGCTAAAAGAGTACACCAAGCTGGCGCAGCGTGGTGCCTTAACGCAAACCGAGTTGGATGCACAGCAAGCCAGTGTCAATATCGCCAAGGCGCGTCTGCAATCGGCGCAATCTGATTTAGATGATCACCGTTTAATCGCGCCCTTTTCGGGTCGCATTGGTTTGTTTGATTTAAGTGTCGGTCAGCGCGTGGATGTGGGCGAAACCCTCTTTAGCCTCGATAATCTGTCGCGAATGAATTTGGATATTCAAGTCCCAGAGCAGTATTTCAGCCGCTTATATCCTGATATGCCCGTGGCAGTGACCTCTCAAGCTTGGCCGGACAAAGCGTTTGATGGTGAGATTCAGGTCGTGGACTCGCGCATCAACCAAGACGCGTTATCTGTCGGTGTTCGCGTTGCGCTGGATAACCCGGAACGTCAATTACAGCCTGGTATGCTGATGGAGGCGAAACTGACCTTGCCTGAGCAGCAAGCGGTGATTGTCCCGGTGCAAGCCCTGCAATATTCCGGTACACGTCGCTATGTATTCCGTATTGATGACGAAGGCATTGCTCATCGCACTGAAATTACCCTCGGTGCGCGCATTGATAACCAAGTGGTGGTGAGTCAAGGGCTCGAATCGGGTCAAAACATCGTCGTACAAGGCCTGGTAAATATGCGCGATGGCGCACAAGTGTCGGTATTGAATGCGGAAGCGCCCAAAAACCAAGCTGATGACCAAAGCCGTGTCAGTGAGTCCGCGTCAGAGACGGAGGCAAGCTAATGTGGTTGTCTGATGTCTCGGTAAAACGGCCAGTGATGGCGATTGTGTTGAGTTTGCTGTTATGTGTTTTCGGGGCGGTTTCTTTCTCGACCTTATCAGTGCGTGAGATGCCGGATATTGATAGCCCAGTGGTGAGTATCTACACCGGCTATTCCGGCGCCTCGGCCAGTATTATGGAAAGCCAGGTTACACAGTTGATTGAAGATGAGCTGTCCGGGATAAGCGGCATTGATGAAATTACGTCAGTCAGTCGCAATGGCTCATCACGGATCACGGTAGAATTTAACCTCGATCATCCGCTGACCGAAGGCGTGAGTGACGTGCGCGATGCCGTGGCACGCGCACAAGGCGGACTGCCTGATGATGCCAATGATCCGATTGTGTATAAAGACAACGGCACCGGTGAAGCGGCGGTGTATATCAACTTGGCCTCGTCAGAGATGGATCGTAACCAGCTCACCGAATACGCCCAACGCACCTTGGAAGACAGATTTAGTCTGATCTCTGGGGTGAGTTCGGTCGATCTATACGGTGCGCTGTATAAAGTGATGTATGTCAAGCTGGATCCCACCCAAATGGCGGGGCACGGTGTCACTACCCAAGATATTCTCGATGCATTGCGTAGTGAGAATCTAGAGAGTCCCGGTGGACAGATTCGTAACGACGTGATGACCATGCCGGTGCGTAGCGACCGGCTATATCATAATGCAGAAGACTTTAAACAACTGGTGGTGCGTACCACGGCTGATGGCACCGCGATTTATTTGTCGGACGTGGCGGAGGTGGCAATTGGCTCACGCAACGAAGATGCCACCTATAAAAACAACGGTATCAATAATTTAAGTTTGGCGCTGATCCCACAATCCGATGCCAATCCGCTTGATATTTCCGACCGCGCTCACAAGCTTGTCGATGAAATGCAGGCCTTCCTGCCCGAAGGCACGCGCCTTTGGGTCGATTACGATACTACGGTGTTTATTGAACGCTCGATTGAAGAGGTGTATAGCACTCTCTTTATCACAGGGGCGTTGGTGGTATTAGTGCTGTATATCTTTATCGGCCAAGCGCGCGCCACCTTGATCCCAGCCGTAACTGTGCCGGTGTCCTTGATATCTGCCTTTATTGTTGCCTCGGCGATGGGCTTTTCCATCAACCTGCTGACCTTAATGGCGTTGATCTTAGCGATTGGCCTGGTGGTGGATGATGCCATTGTGGTGGTCGAAAATATCTTCCATCACTTACAACAAGGCGATAAACCCTTGGTGGCCGCTTACCGTGGCGCACGAGAGGTGGGCTTTGCGGTGATCGCCACCACCGCGGTGTTGGTGATGGTGTTCCTCCCCATTACCTACATGGATGGCATGATCGGTAAGTTGTTCACCGAGTTTGCCGTGATGCTCGCCGTCACCGTGCTCTGTTCGTCCTTAATAGCGTTGACCCTCACGCCGGTGCTCGGCAGTAAATTGCTGCGCTTAAATGTAACATCCAGTCCTGTGAACCGCGTGATCACTCGTGGGTTTGATGTGCTTGAAGGCTACTACCGCCGGGCGTTGGGGCATGTACTGCGCTGGCGTTGGTTGGCACCTGTAGTGATCTTGCTCTGTATTGGCGGCAGTGGCGTGTTGATGCAGCACTTACCATCGCAATTAGTGCCACAAGAAGATCGTGGGGTGTTGCTGGCGTTTGTCCGTGGTGCGGAAGGCACCGCCTATAACCGCATGGTGGGCAACATTGAGCAAATTGAGCAGCGCTTGATGCCCTTAGTCGAAGCGGGCACCTTGAGTTCGGTGAGCTTGCAGACGCCAGCGTTTGGTGGTCGTGCCGGCGATCAAACCGGCTTTGTGATCATGCTATTGCCGGATTGGGATGAGCGCGATCGCTCAGCGCAAGCCATTCTCGGGGAAGTGCGTCAGGTACTGAATGGTGTGCCAGATGTACAAGTGTTCCCGTTTGCGCCTGGCTTTGGTGGGGGGAGTTCAGAGCCCGTGCAGTTTGTACTCAGCGGCCCGGATTATCCTGAACTTCATCGCTGGGCAGAAAAATTGGGCGAAATGGGTCGCGAGGCGGGTGTGATTGACAGCCCGGATTACGACTACAACCAAAACACCCCTGAGTTGGTGGTGAAAGTTGACCGTCGTCGCGCCTCTGAACTCGGCATTTCGGTGCGGGATGTTTCCGATACGTTAGAAGTGATGCTTGGTGGGCGAGCCCAGACTAGCTATGTGGATCGCGGTGAAGAGTACGATGTGTATGTGCGCGGCGATGAAAAGGCCTTTAGCAGTAAAAGCGATCTCAGCCGTATTTATATGCGCAGCCGCAGCGGCAAGTTGGTTTCGCTGGATGCAGTGACTACGGTGGAGGAAACAGCGTCCGCGCAGCGTTTAAGCCATACCAACAAGCAAAAATCGATTACCCTATCAGCACACTTAGGTGAGGACGTGACGCTGGGGCAAGCCCTTGATTATCTCGATTCAGCGGCGGCCGAGAATCTGCCTGCAGATATCTCTGTGGGCTACTCGGGCGAGTCGAAAGATTTTCGTGACAACCAAACCAGTGTGCTGGTGGTATTTGGTTTAGCGCTCTTGGTGTCGTACTTGGTGTTAGCGGCGCAATTTGAAAGCTTTATCAACCCCTTGGTGGTGATGTTGACGGTGCCCATGGGGATGCTGGGCGGCTTTTTAGGCCTATGGCTTACCAACCAAGGGATCAATATTTACAGCCAAATTGGTCTGATTATGCTGATTGGGATGGTGACGAAAAACGGTATCTTGATCGTGGAGTTTGCCAACCAATTGCGTGACCGCGGCATTGCATTTGAAAAAGCGATTATCGATGCGTCAGTCCGTCGTTTGCGACCGATTCTGATGACAGCGTTTACCACCTTGGCTGGGATGATCCCACTGATCCTCTCCACTGGCGCGGGAGCGGAAAGTCGTATCGCGGTTGGAACGGTGATCTTCACCGGTATGGCCTTTGCGACCTTTGTCACCTTGTTGGTGATCCCGGCGATGTATCGCTTGCTCTCCATTCATACTCATTCGCCTGAGTATGTGGCACAGCAGTTGGATAAAGCGCTCGCGGTAGAAACTGTGCATCGGGCCAGTCATGGTGAGTTTGATACCCATCCGCATGATGAGCCGCATAAATAACGATGCGTTGACTCTCGACATAAAAACCGCCTCATTGCGAGGCGGTTTTTTATTTCTTGTCGCTGCCAGTGGATGCGCGTTGTTACGCGTTTTCGGTTTGTTTGCGTCGCAGTGCGGCTTGCACGTCCGCTTGGTTGGCGAGGTAGTCATCTAAGCCACGCTGGCGCAAGTGGCAGGCTGGACATTCACCACAGCCAGTGCCTTTAATCCCGTTATAACAGGTTAGGGTGTGGTCGCGTACAAAATCGAGAGCGTGATACTGATCGGCCAGTGCCCAGGTCTCGGCTTTATTCAGCCACATCAGCGGCGTCACTAAGGCGAGTTGTCTGTCCATGCCGCGCTCAAGGGCTTGCTGCATCGACTGAATAAAATCGTTACGACAATCTGGGTAGCCAGAGAAGTCGGTTTCGCAGACACCGGTGATCACTGCCTCGGCGCCAATTTGATAGGCGTAGATGCCGGCCAACGTCAAAAACAAGATATTACGTCCCGGCACAAAGGAATTGGGCAGGCCGTTTTCGTTCAGTGCATTGGAAACAGGAATGTTATCGCGTGTGAGCGAGCTAATCGCCAATTCATTGAGCAAACCAACATCCAATACCTTGTGCGCACTGACTTTGCGGTTCTCAGCAATCTCACGGGCAACATCAATTTCTTGCTTGTGGCGCTGGTTATAGTCGAAAGTGAGGCAATGCACTTCGTCGTACTCTGCCTGCGCTTGAATCAAACAGGTGGTTGAATCCTGTCCTCCGCTAAATACCACAACGGCTTTTTTCATCGGTTTGTCCTCTGGCGGTGCTACTCACCCAGTGTTACACAGAGCACGGATGGTACCCCTGTGTGGTACCGTCAGCAAGCCAGATGCGATGATCTGAGTGTTGCGTTATCACAAACAAAACCCCTGTTCCTGTGAGCATCAAGTGCTACAGTAGCGGTATTTAGATGTCACGATTGATCGAGCGATGAAAGTAGAACGAGTAACTACCTCATTAAATGTGGATGATTATGAGTTAACGCAGAGCCGTCTTGCTATCCTAGAAGGGATCGCGCGTGGCGAGCGCGCAATTACCGAAGAGAAGCTCTTGAGTCACCATGATGCCAAAGAACAAATGTCCAAATGGCTCAGCGGCTGACTGCGCGTCAGGCAACGCGCAGTTCTCGTCTTTATGCTTACTGTTTCGCCACAAAAGCTTTTAACCCTTCGAGCGTCTCGGCTGGGATAGGGCAGCTTTTACCGGTTTTAAAATCGCAATAGACAATCAAGGCCTCGCCCTCGGCCACACAGCGTTCTTGATTGTGGCTGTAGATTTCATACTTCATCGCATAGCGCTTTTCTTGAATATCCTCGACCCAAGCGACGGTGGTGATGGTATCTGGATACACCAAAGGGGCGCGATAATCGCAGCGGGTTGATGCGACCACGGGGCCAACATTCAGCCGTTTGGCTAGATCGAACACTTCCAATTTTTCAAGCATCACCACGCGCATATCTTCAAAATAGCGAAAGTACACGGTGTTATTGATGTGTTGCATGGCATCCATGTCGTTCCAGACAATCGCCTGCGTATGAGAGAGCGGGTAGTTTTCTACTGGGATATTAGCCACAAGACAATCCTCCTTAATTGTGTGCCTTGATTGCACACCAAGCCCAATGACAAGACAAGCCGCGCAGGTATAAATACGGAGCTTTGTCTAACAATGACGTAACAAAATACATAAGTCGACAAAGTGGTTATCAGGGTGTGTGGCGCTAATCGGTTAATGTGGCAGCAATCAGACTCTGGTATGATACGCCCCCTTTGGCCGTGCTTGGGCGCGGCATGATTTACTTTTGCTGTGGATACGACTTTGACTGATACCGCTTTTTCCTCGCTTGCGTTACCCGCTGATTTACTCGATAACTTAGCAACCTTGGGTTATACGCACATGACGCCCATTCAGGCGCAGAGCTTACCGTCTGTGCTCAATGGCAAAGATATTATTGCCCAAGCAAAAACCGGCTCGGGGAAAACGGCGGCGTTTAGTCTGGGCGTGTTAGCCAAACTGAACGTAAAACGCTTTCGCGTGCAATCTTTGGTGCTGTGTCCAACCCGTGAGCTGGCCGAGCAAGTGGCGGTTGAGATGCGTAAGTTGGCGCGTGGTCGCCATAATGTCAAAGTGCTGACGCTGTGTGGCGGGGTATCGATTGGCCCACAAATTGGCTCACTGGAGCATGGTGCACACATTATTGTCGGCACTCCGGGACGTGTGGATGACCATTTACGCAAGGGCACCTTGCGTCTTGATGACGTTGAGACCTTGGTGTTGGATGAAGCCGACCAGATGCTGGATATGGGCTTCCAAGATACCTTGGATGCTATCATTGCGCGTGTTCCTGCTCATCGCCAAACCTTGTTATTCAGCGCTACCTTCCCGCGCTCGATCAATGCGATTGCCCAGCGAGTGCTGAGCCATCCTGTCTCCGTTAAAGTGGATGAGGTGCAAACGCAAAGTACAATCTCGCAGCACGTCTATAAAGTCGATGACAATAAGCAGCGTTATCAAGCGTTAAAGCTACTGTTATTGCACTTTCAGCCGCAAAGCTGCGTGGTGTTCTGTACAACCAAAGCTCAAACCCAACAAGTTTGCGATAACCTAGAAGATGACGGTTTTAGCGCCGTTGCCTTGCATGGCGATATTGAACAGCGTGGCCGTGAGCGCACCTTAGTAAAATTTGCCAACAAAAGTGCGTCCGTGCTGGTGGCCACTGATGTGGCCGCGCGAGGCTTAGACATTGATGACATGGATATGGTGATCAACTATCAACTCGCCCACGATCCGCAAACTCACGTGCACCGCGTCGGCCGTACCGGTCGCGCTGGCAAAAAAGGAGTAGCGTGTTCGCTATATAACGATGCCGAGCACTATAAGCTGGCGATGATTGGCGATCAGTATGACCGCGATTTTCTCCCTGAAGCCCTGCCGTCGCAACATTTGCTCGACACCGTGCCCTATCAGCCTGAGATGGCAACCTTGATGATTGACTCAGGTAAAAAACAAAAAGTACGCGCGGGTGATATTTTGGGCGCGCTGACCGGTCAAGCGGGCATTGACGGTAAGCAGGTGGGTAAAATCAATGTGCTCGACAATGTGGCGTTTATTGCTGTGTCCCAATCTTGCGTTAAAGCTGCATTGCGTAAGCTCAATGATGGAAAAGTGAAAGGCCGCACCATCCGCGCCCGCCGGATTTGATCTTTACCGTAAGCTATTGCTCGTTCCCACGCTCCTGCGTGGGAATGCATACAATGACAAA
>NZ_PXUD01000051.1:0-114947 GCF_003390965.1 Salinivibrio sp. HTSP | reverse complement strand
CCAGAGCCAGAGCCAGAGCCAGAGCCAGAGCCAGAGCCAGAGCCAGCTGCGGTTCGCGAGCGTGAAAAACCGCAACGCGAAGGCTTTTTTGCCCGCCTAAAGCGTGGCCTGCAAAAAACCAAAACCAACTTAGGGTCTGGTTTTTTTGGCCTGTTTAGCGGTAAGAAAATCGATGATGAGCTGTTCGAAGAGCTCGAGGAGCAGCTGCTTATCTCTGATGTAGGGATGGAAGCGACCACCAGAATCATCGATAACCTGACCGATAAAGCCAGTCGCCGCGATTTAAAAGATGGCGAAGCCTTATATGGCATCCTCAAACAAGAAATGGCGAACATGCTGGAAAAGGTCGAGCAACCCCTGGTGCTGACCGATCAAAAGCCGTATGTGATCTTAATGGTCGGGGTCAATGGCGTGGGGAAAACCACCACCATTGGCAAATTGGCGCGCCAATTCCAAGACCAAGGCAAGTCGGTGATGCTGGCTGCCGGTGACACCTTCCGTGCGGCGGCGGTGGAACAGCTGCAAGCCTGGGGTGAGCGCAACCAGGTGCCTGTGGTCGCGCAACACACGGGCGCAGACAGTGCCTCTGTGCTGTATGACGCGATTGAAGCGGCCAAAGCGCGCAATGTCGATGTGGTGATTGCGGATACGGCAGGGCGCTTGCAGAACAAAGCCAACTTGATGGAAGAGCTGCGTAAGATTGTGCGTGTGATGCAAAAGCTGGATGTGGGAGCGCCACACGAGGTAATGCTGACACTGGATGCTGGCACCGGGCAAAACGCCATCAGCCAAGCCAAGTTGTTCAATGAGATTGCACCGATAACGGGGATTACGCTGACAAAATTAGACGGTACTGCCAAAGGCGGAGTGATTTTTGCCGTGGCAGAACAATTTAATATTCCGATTCGCTATATTGGTGTCGGTGAAGGCATTGAAGATTTACGCACCTTTAACGCCAACGACTTTATCGAGGCGCTCTTTAGCCGGGAGGAATAACCGTGATTCAGTTTCAGCAGGTAAGTAAAGCCTATCGGGGCGGTCGTCAGGCGCTGCAAAAAGTCAGCTTTGAGCTTCCCAAAGGGGATATGGCGCTGTTAACCGGCCATTCTGGTGCCGGAAAGAGCACGCTGCTGAAACTGATCTGCGCCATTGAACGCCCCAGCGATGGGCAGATTTACTTCAATGGCCATGATATTTCCCGCATTCCGCGCCAAGATATCCCCTTTTTGCGTCGCCATTTAGGGATCATTTTTCAGGATCATAACCTGCTGATGGACGCGACGGTTTACGAGAATGTGGCGTTGCCGTTGCGTATTGAGCAGCAGCCAGAAGGTGAAATCAAAAAACGCGTGTCTGCGGCGTTAGATAAAGTGGGGCTGTTGGATAAAGCGCGTTGTTTCCCGATTCAGCTATCAGGGGGCGAACAGCAGCGCGTTGGGATTGCCCGGGCGGTGGTCAATCGCCCGCAAGTCCTGTTGGCGGACGAGCCAACGGGGAATCTCGATGCCGCGTTATCAGCGCAAATCATGGAGCTTTTTCGCCTGTTCAACCAAGTGGGCGTGACCATTCTTATGGCGACCCATGACACCAGCTTGCTGGAGCAATATCGTCATCTTAGGCGCTTTGACCTTCAGCAAGGCAGTTTGGCGGAGGTCAGTCATGGCTGAATCTTTTATGCAGACGCAAAAGCGTCATGCCTCGACGGCCTGGCGGGATCTGTTTCAACGCCCGATGGGGAATCTACTCACCTTGATGGTGTTAGCGGTTGCACTTTCCTTACCCGCGACCTTCTACTTATTGGCCAAGAATGTGGTGGCAGTGAGCGCGCAGTGGCATAGCCCTGCTGAGCTCAATGTGTTTTTAACCCCCGAGCAATCGTCGCAGCAAGGTGAAGCACTGGCGAAGCAGCTGGGGGGTTGGCCCGCCATTGATAGCATTGAGTACATCTCGCCCGACCAAGGTATGGCGTCGCTCAAACAGCAGCGAGGCTTTAATCAAGCGGTGAGCTTGTTAGATAATAATCCTTTGCCTGCTGTGTTGGTGGTGGTACCTGACGTGACCCGTGCAGACGGAGAAGACGCCATCTCTTTGACCGCCCGTGTTGAAGCCTTGTCCGACAAGCTTTCGGCACTGGCTGAAGTCGACGAAGTGCGGTTAGATACGGATTGGCTAGCACGGTTGGACGCGATCAAAACGCTGGCCATTACGCTTGCCTGGCTTTTTTCTGGGTTGATGTTGGCAGCTGTCGTGCTACTCGTGGGGAATACCTTGCGGTTGCAGGTACTCCATCATCGTGCACGGATCCAAGTAATGAAAATGGTCGGAGCGACCGATCGTTTTATCTTACGGCCTTATCTTTATATGGGCGCATGGTTGGGCGGACTGGCGGCGATCGTCGCGTGGTTACTCACCGGCTTAAACACCTGGTTAATGGATGGGGCGGTGCGGCAATTTGCACAGCTTTATGACAGTCCCTTTACCCTTAGCGGACTCAATTGGGATGAATCTTTGCTATTGTTAATGGGCTCCATCTTACTTGGGGTGTTGGCGGCGCTGCTGGCGACGCGCCGACATTTAAAAGAAATTGAACCTGTGTAGGGTGAATATGGTCATAGACCCACAACACACAGATAAAGGCTTGCAGTTTGCCCCTGCTTGGGTATATTTTTGCATGCTTAATCAGCAATTCGGTCTTCGACGATTCGGAAACGAGGTTTGAATGACAAAAGAGATGAACGCATTGGCACCGATTGTTCAAGATAACATCGACGGTTATCTGCAAGCGGTAAACAGCCACCCTATGCTCAGCGCTGAAGAGGAGCATTCGCTGGCCGAGCGTCTCCATTATCATGGTGATCTGGAGGCGGCGAAGTCGCTGATCTTATCTCACTTGCGTTTTGTTGTTCATATCGCCCGTGGATACACCGGATACGGTCTCCCGATGGCAGACTTGGTACAAGAAGGCAACATTGGCTTGATGAAGGCGGTGAAGCGTTTCAACCCAGAGGTTGGCGTACGCCTCGTGTCCTTTGCTGTCCATTGGATCAAAGCTGAAATTCACGAGTACGTATTGCGTAACTGGCGTATCGTTAAAGTGGCAACCACCAAAGCGCAGCGTAAGCTTTTCTTTAACTTGCGTAAAAACAAAAAGCGCTTGGGTTGGTTTAATAACGACGAAGTGAATATGGTCGCAGAGCAACTCGGCGTGGAAGCGTCTGAGGTGCGCGAAATGGAAGCGCGGTTGGCCGCACAAGATGCGACCTTTGAAGCGCCGGCGAATGCCGACGATGAGCGCGAAAACGGTCCAATGGCCCCTGTCTATTATCTGGAGGACAAAACCTCCGATATTGCCGCATCGCTAGAGGCGGAGAACTGGGAATCGCACGCCAATCGCCGCTTGGCCAGCGCACTCTCGGCACTGGACGAGCGCAGCCAACATATTGTTCGCTCGCGTTGGTTAGACGATGATAAGGCCACATTGCAAGATCTCGCGGATCATTATCAAGTGTCGGCGGAGCGTATTCGTCAACTTGAGAAGAACGCGATGAAAAAACTGAAGCAAGCAATGGGTGATGCGCTGTAAGCGCGCAGTCAATCGAAGATGAACCGGCCACTAGGCCGGTTTTTTTATGTCTATCGAATAGATGAAAACCGTGATATTAAAAAGTTATTCACAGCTTATCCTGGATCCTTACTACATCTAGTGGATCCGAATCAAGGATCATCGCTTATCAACGCAATCCACACCTTTTTCCACAGTCGATCAAAAAAACGCACGTTGCTGGTTTGGTGACGCAGACGCGTGCGCGCAAACTCAGGTACAATGCAGGTTCACCGTGAGGAGCACGTTATCGCCGTGTGACGTCAGTTGGGAATAACTTTGTGAGTGAAGAGGTAAAAGGTATGGATCAGTTTGCACACATCTCTGTGACCGATGCGTGGGAAATGCTGCGTGATGATCAGCAAAATGCAGTATTAGTGGATATTCGCGATCCGCAAACATTTCAGGTTGCTCACCCTCAAGATGCGTACCACCTGACTAACGATACCTTGGTCTCGTTTATGGATCAGGTCGACTTTGATCAGCCGGTGCTGGTGATGTGTTATCACGGGATCAGCAGCCAAGGCGCGGCACAGTATTTGATCAATCAAGGCTTTGATGCGGTATACAGTGTCGATGGTGGCTTTGAGGCTTGGCAGCGCCAAGCGCTGCCGACCGCGTCGGGTATCGATCTTAAATAGTGATCATCAATAGGACACGTCATGCAAAAACTCGCGGTACTGCCAAATGCACGCTTGGCACAGGCGTTTGTCGATTATGCGGCGGCGCATCGGGTTAGTCTTGAGCTTGCCCCCGAGCCAGACGCACAAGTGGCGATTTGGTTAGTCAACGATAATGATAAGGCGTGGGTGGATAGCGAGCTGGAACGATTTATCGCTGATCCCATGCACAGTCGTTATCAAGCGGCATCTTGGCAAGTCGCCGAAACCCGTCATGCCCGTTTTCACTATCCGTCAGCCGGATTGTGGCAAACCGTTAAAGATAAATCTGGCCCGGTCACTCTAATGGTTATGAGTGCCAGCGTGGTGTTGTTTGCACTTATGACGCTCGGTGGGTTTGAGGTCGTGGTGCGCAGCTTGCTGTTTCCGGCAGACAGTGAACAGCGCTGGCAGCTGTGGCGTCTATTCAGCCATGCACTGCTGCATTTTTCCGCGTTGCATATTATTTTCAACTTACTCTGGTGGTGGGTGCTTGGTGGTCGCATCGAGCGCCTCGGCAGCAGCAGTAAGCTGGTTCAAATCTTTTTATTCGCCGCGCTTTTCTCGGGACTCGGCCAGTATTGGTTGGAAGGGCCTTACTTTGGTGGTCTCTCGGGCGTGGTTTACGCGCTGTTAGGCTATTTATGGTGGATGACTTGGCTGGCGCCATCGCGTGGTCTCACGGTAGAAAAGCCGTATGTTGTCTTTATGCTGGCATGGCTGGTGATTGGCTTTTTCCAGCCGATGGGCATGAACATTGCCAATATGGCGCATTTATTTGGTTTGATCATCGGCTGTTTGCTGGCGCTTTGGGATGCAAAACGCCATTCAACGGGCTGAAAGGGGTCTACACGTGGTGGGTTTATCCGCCGTTGATAGAAAAAGAGCAGATATCTGCTCTTTTTTTGTTCGTAAGCGCAATTTTATTGCGTCAGATCTATGTTTTTATGTTCGCTTTCACGGTTTTTGTTTTCAATTTGAGTAATTATTCTACCCGTTGAGCGAATACGAAAATTTATTGCTCACTTCTTTGATTTTTATCCTTTTATAAATCCATCGCGTACATCTTACTGAGGACCCTCTCATGTTTGGAATCTTCCGTCCGGCTTCTCACCGGCAAAGATTGCCCCAAGCGCAGATCGGTGACACCTACACTCGACTGCGTTGGCAATTGTTTATTGGGATTTTTATCGGCTACGCCGGTTATTATCTCGTGCGTAAAAACTTTAGCTTGGCCATGCCGTATTTGATTGATGAGTATGGCTTTAGTCGTGGTGATTTGGGGGTGGCGCTCGCCGCTGTGTCCATCGCTTACGGCTTATCAAAATTCTTAATGGGCAGTGTCTCTGACCGCTCAAACCCACGTTATTTCCTCAGTGCTGGGCTGTTAATGTCATCGTTGGTGATGTTCAGTTTTGGTTTCCTTCCTTGGACAACCAGCAGCATTGCCATCATGTTTGTCTTGCTGTTTATTAATGGCTGGGTACAAGGCATGGGCTGGCCTGCCTGTGGGCGCACCATGGTGCACTGGTGGTCACGGAAAGAGCGTGGTGAGCTGGTGTCGGTTTGGAACGTGGCGCACAACGTCGGGGGTGGCTTGATTGGGCCGCTATTCTTGCTCGGCTTGTGGCTGTTCAATGATGACTGGCGTGCGTCTTTTTATGTGCCCGCATTTTTTGCCGCATTGGTCGCTGTGTTTATCTGGTTAACCCTACGTGACACGCCACAGTCGTGTGGCTTGCCACCGATTGAGGAGTATAAAGACGATTACCCAGAAAACTATGACGAGGACGCGTTCGAGAAAGAGATGACCGCCAAAGACATTTTCGTCACCTACGTGATGAAAAACCGTCTGCTGTGGTACATCGCGATTGCTAACGCCTTTGTCTATTTGATTCGTTATGGCGTACTCGATTGGGCACCGGTTTATCTTGATGAAGCCAAAGGCTTTACCGTGGATAAATCCTCATGGGCCTACTTCCTCTATGAATGGGCGGGGATCCCAGGCACCTTATTATGTGGCTGGATGTCTGATAAATTCTTCAAAGGGGCACGGGCGCCAGCCGGTGTGTTATTTATGGTGCTGGTGACCGTGGCAGTGTTGGTATACTGGTTTAACCCAGCCGGCAATCCGGGCATCGACATGGTCGCACTGGTGGCGATTGGTTTCTTGATTTACGGGCCGGTGATGCTGATTGGTCTGTATGCCTTGGAGTTGGCACCGAAAAAAGCGGCGGGCACTGCGGCAGGCCTGACCGGTTTATTCGGCTATCTGGGTGGCGCGGTTGTCGCGAATATCGCGCTTGGCTATACCGTCGACCACTTCGGCTGGGACGGTGGCTTTATGCTGCTCACCGGCGGGTGTGGGTTGGCCATCTTCTTCTTGTGCTTAGCCTGGGTTGGGGAGCATCGTGTGCGCCGTGACACAGCTGTGCACGCTGCCTAAATGATCTGTCTTGGCATCGCCTAGTGGCTATGCGTAAACTAGGAAGCCCTCGTGTTCGCGGGGGCTTTTTTGTAAGGGGAGAAGCAGTGAAGCAAAACAAACGTCATCAGCAAATCATTGATCTGGTTAAGTCACAAGGATACGTGAGCACGGAAGACTTGGTTGAGCGCTTCAATGTCAGCCCGCAAACCATTCGACGCGATCTTAATGAATTGGCGGCAGAGAACCATATTCGTCGCCATCATGGGGGCGCAACGGTGCCGTCCAGCTCTGAAAATACCGCGTATGCCACCCGTAAAGTGCTTCAGCAGCACGAAAAAGACACCATCGCCCAAGCGCTTGTTCAACACATTCCCGATGGTGCCACCTTGTTTATCGATATTGGCACCACACCTGAAGCCGTGGCACGGGCGTTGTTAGATCACCAAAACTTACGGGTAGTGACCAACAACTTGAATGCCGCCGCGATCCTGATGCCAAAGCAGGATTTTACGGTGATTATTGCGGGCGGCGAAGTACGTAACCGTGATGGCGGGATTGTTGGTGAAGCCACACTCGACTTTGTCTCTCAGTTTCGGCTCGACTTTGGCATTCTTGGGATCAGTGGCATTGACGATGATGGCTCACTGCTCGACTTTGACTACCATGAAGTGCGGGTCAAAAAAGCCATTCTTGATAATAGTCGTTGTGTGATGTTAGCGGCAGACCATACCAAGTTCGGCCGTAATGCCATGGTGAACCTGGGGAATATCACCCAGCTTGATATGGTCTTTACTGACGCGACGCCACCGGCACAGATCCGCGATATGCTAAGCGCGCAGGGGAGCCATCTTGAGGTGATCAGCCACCCTGGATGGGTCGCTGACGTCACCGTCGAGTCATCATTGGTATAAGTATTTAGTGAATAATAGGTCGGTGAGCATACGGCGATTGGTTTCGGCGAGTAGGAGCTCGTTGACCTTCTCTAAACACTTTTTCCTAATCGTTTCCCGGCCAGACAAGGATTTTATCTGGGTAGCGTTTTGCTGGTTCAAGGTTTCAATAATCACATCGCGGATCAGGGGAGAGTGATACTCCAGCTCACTGACGAGTTTGGGGTTATCGACCATCAACTCCACTTTTATCTTGATAAAGCCGAGCCGGCGACCTTCGGTCACATAGTTGGTGGTGATCTCAGGCTCCAAAGAAAAGTAACTGTATTCAGGGTTACGCTCACCCTCTTCTTGTGCATGGACGGCGGCACTAAGCCAGAACAACACGCTCAGTACGACCATTAATAGGGGTTGCTTTTTACTCATAGTGACCCAGTTATTCCGTTCATGGTGTGATAAGGGTAGGCCGAGCGCATTCTCCAAACGCAGCCAGCCTGATACAATTACCAGCCGAGTATAGCAACATTGTCCACCCCTTAGCGGTAAGGACAGGCGAATTTTGCGCGATGTGGCACAGGAAACAATGTCGGAATTAAATCATACCTATTTAGAAGCGCTGCAAATGGCACGCTGGGAGCGACCAGATATTGCGGCGCTAAAGCGCACCGCAGAGGGCAGTTGGTTACTCGAATCGCACTCGATGACAGCGAGGCTAAAGCGCCACTGTCATGACTTTGATGTGGATGTGATTGCTGTTTATCAATTAACCCCAGATAAACTGACCGACGGCGAAATCGCGCTGATTGGCCAAGAGGCTTGTGTGGTGCGCGAAGTGGTATTAAAAGGGGATGGGCGTCCTTGGCTGTGCGCGCGCACCCTGATGCCCGCTTCCACCTTAGAAGGGCAAGGAGGACACTTGCACGCGTTGGGCACCGAGCCATTGGGTCAACATGTATTTAAACAGCGCGCCTCTCGCCGCGATGCGATTGAAACCGCCAATGTGGCGTGTCTATCGCATCAGTTACATGCGCGTCGCTCTCGCCTTTGGCTTCACAATCGGCCAATGTTAGTGGCGGAGCTGTTTTTGCCAGACTCACCTGTGTATGGAAAGGAGATCCCGGCATGAGCGCAAAACTGGCGGCCTTTGGACAGTTAGCACGTTTAGACCGACCTATTGGCACCTTACTGCTGTTATGGCCCACTCTATGGGCTTTGTTTTTAGCGGCGGAGGGTCTACCGCCACTATCAACTTTAGCGGTCTTTGTGCTCGGTGTGTATATGATGCGTGCGGCAGGTTGCGTGATTAATGACTATGCAGATCGCCACGTCGATGGCCATGTTAAGCGTACTAAAGACAGGCCGTTACCGGCCGGACGGATCAACGAAAAAGAGGCCATTGGCTTTTTTGTTGCGTTGGTATTGGGCGCTTTTTTGTTGGTGCTCACCCAAAACCGTTTGACCATTCAACTTTCTTTTGTCGGCGTTGCGCTGGCGTTTATTTATCCTTTTATGAAGCGCTACACCCATCTGCCCCAGTTAGTATTAGGGCTGGCGTTTAGTTGGGCGATCCCGATGGCGTTTGCGGCGGCGCAAAATGCGCTGCCCCCCGTAGTTTGGCTGTTGTTTCTGGCTAACATTTGTTGGACTATCGCTTACGACACCTTGTATGCCATGGTCGACAGAGACGATGACGTTAAAATTGGCATCAAATCGACCGCCATTTTATTTGGCCGCTGGGACAAAGCGGCAGTGGGTGGCTTGCAATTATTCACCTTGGGGCTGCTGATGCTCGCTGGGCAGTGGTTAGCGCTGTCGCCAGCCTATCAGTGGAGCTTATTGGCCGCTTTTGCCTTGTTTGTTTATCAGCAATACCTTGCCAGAGAGCGCGAGCGAATGGCGTGCTTTAAAGCCTTTTTGAACAATAACTATGTCGGCTTAGTGATTTTTATTGGTGTATTGGCCGGTGTATACGGTTAGCCCAATTTGAAAAGAAAGATAAGAAAGGCGCTTCTTGGTAAAGCGCCTTTTTTGATCAGGGTTGATTGGTGAACGGACGGTTTCGCTTAGCTTTTGTCCGTCTTGTGCGTACCTAGTGGCTGATTAAGCACCGCTTGAATGGTCAATTGCACTTCCGGTGAAATTAACCCACACACCAGATCGTTGAGTGCGGCGATACGCTCGGCATTGGCTTTGGCATCATCATCCAAATAGCCTTGCTCACGGAGCGTATCGACGAAGGTGCTAAATACGCCTTTGTCAAAAAACTCAGGTGCATTAATACCGTGTAAGCGGCTCAGACGCTGCGCCAGCATTTGGCTGTGTTTTTCCAAATCGCGCTTATCAATGTGCGGCTGGTGGCTGAATAAGGTGAGCGTAATCGCGTAGCGCTGCAGCGTTTCGGCAATGGTACGGCCAAGTAATTGCAGCTCACCGAGCTTGGCATTATTCATGGTCACTTTGCCATCGTCACAACACAGCAGCGACTGATCGTGCATCGCATGTAGCAAGGCATCGAAATAGCTTTCGAGTCCGGCATCATCAAAGCTCATAAAAAGTTCTGCTTTGAGCAAGGGATACAGCTGCTGTACGCAGGCGCGTAAGCCCGATTGACTAATCGATTTGTGGGTCACCAATATTTGCGCGATCAGCGATGGCAGCGCCACCAGATGAATCACATTGTTGCGATAATAGGTCATTAGGATCGCTTGTTGGCGATCTAAGGAAATCACCTCGCCCATGGTGTCTTTTTCGACCACCAATTTGTTGAGTGATAACGCGTGATCGACCAAATCCGCCGGTGATGCTTGAGGCACACTGCTGCTTGGCGAGTAAGGCGCTTGCGTTAACAAAGCCTTATACACACCCAGTTGTGTTTCCAGTGCTTCACGGCTTAAGGCGCGCTGGCGCGAGGCGAGCAATGCAGTGGCACATAAGTTGAGGGCATTCGTGGCCGCCGCATCGTTAATGTGGGTCATCACCTTGGTGGCCAAATCGCTGACAACTGGGTTCATCCACGCTGGCTTTTGCGGCTCGATGGGATTGACGTAGTCGTGCCAGTCAGGGACTTGTTCATTAAGGTGCTGATTGAGGGCAATGGGCTCGCCAAAGTTAACGTAACCGAGGCCATAATTACGCAGTTTGCGCACAATACCAAGCACCTGGCCAAAGCTTTCTTTCTCTTTGCGTTGGCCTTGGAGCTCTTTGGCGTAGGTGTTGACCTCCATGACGTGCTCGTAGCCGATATAGACAGGCACCAAGGTAATGGGGCGCTGTTGACCGCGCAGCATGGCTTGCAAGGTCATGGCGAGCATGCCTGTTTTTGCTGGCAGTAAGCGGCCTGTGCGAGAGCGGCCACCTTCGGCAAAGTACTCCACCGAGTAACCTCGGGCAAATAACTCGGCCAAGTACTCGCGGAAAACGGTGGAATACAGGCGGTTGCCCTTAAAGCTGCGGCGAATAAAGAAGGCACCACCACGACGGAAAAGCGGCCCAGCGGGGAAGAAGTTGAGGTTCACGCCAGCGGCAATATGCGGTGGCACCAACCCTTCTTTGTACAGCACATACGACAGCAATAAGTAGTCCATGTGTGAGCGGTGGCAGGGCACATAAACGATTTCATGACCGTCTTGTGCTAACTGACGTACTCGTTCGGCATTATTGACGTTGATGCCTTGATAGAGCTTGTTCCAAAGCCAGGTAAGAATGCGGTCACTGTAACGGATCAAGCGATAGGAAAAGTTAGCGGCGATCTCTTCCATCATATCGACCGCTTCTTTACGAACTTTTTCAACCGATACATCACGGCTTTGCGCTTCGTCGTGGACGACTTTGTCGATGGCCTTTGATGCCAGCAGGCGTTTGAATAGCAGAGCGCGATTAGGCAAACGAGGGCCTGAAGCCGCGAGTTTTTGCCGCGAGAAGTGGATCATCGCCACCCGCGCCAATTTATGGGCGATGGCTTGGTCGGTGCCGTGCTTGTCGGCCATGTAGCGCAGCGACACCGCTTGGCTAAGTCGCACCATGCCATCACGGCCACGAGTAAGAATGGTCCACAGCTTCTCGGGGCCATTCATCGCGCGCAGAATGGCTTGATGGCGCTGGGTCTCATTGCCCGGATCGCGCTGCCAAAGCACCGAGGCAGGCACAAGTTGAATATCTAAATCGCTGTCTTGCCGGTGTAAGTGGAGTAAGTCTTTAAAATGCGCGAGCGAGCGCGCAGGCAGATCGTCATCACCGGAAAACACCTTGCGTCCGTGACTAATAAACACGTAGCGCGGCAAGGTGACATCGCCAATGGTCAAGGGCGTTAACGGATCGGGAAGCCCTTGACGCAGACAGGTACGCCGTAAGGTTAATAAATCCGAATGAGACCGAAACGGCAACACATACACGATGGGCCGTGCGAGTGACAGATTAAGCTGTTCGACCGGTTCAGAGGGAATGCATTGGGTTTTTACCCAGGCAGAAAGCGGCAAATTCAATAGCTTGTAATAAATCTTTTGCCAGAGCGCCATGATTGTCAGTGCCTCAAATTCAAAATGCGCGCCAAGGATAGCAGAAAAGTGCCGCGAACTTGCAAACAAAGGTCGAGATTGACCGCTCTGCTGCGCGTCATCGGCGGCGTTCACGAGAATGAGATCCGCTTCTCGTGGGCATAATTAGTGCTTTTCAAGCTGCAGTTTACTGGATATACTCACAGTTAACTGTATAAAAAGACAGGTAAGAGCATGAAGCCGTTAACCGCGAGACAGCAACAGATCTTCGATTTGATTAAAGCACACATTGAAGAGACAGGAATGCCCCCCACCCGCGCCGAGATCGCCCGTCAATTGGGGTTTCGTTCGGCGAATGCCGCTGAGGAGCATTTAAAAGCCTTGGCCCGCAAAGGGGTACTGGAGATTATCCCAGGCGCCTCGCGTGGTATTCGTTTGATCAGTGAAGAAGAAGTGGTGACGCCGGAAGAGCAAGGGCTGCCCTTAATTGGTCGTGTCGCCGCCGGGGAGCCGATACTGGCGCAAGAGCACGTGGAAAGCCACTATCAGGTCGATCCTGCGCTATTCAAGCCTAATGCTGACTTCCTGCTTCGTGTGAATGGCATGAGCATGAAAGACATTGGTATCCTCGATGGTGATTTGCTCGCCGTCCACAAAACGCAAGATGTGCACAACGGCCAAGTGGTGGTTGCCCGTGTTGATGACGATGTGACGGTCAAACGGCTTGAGAAAAAAGGCGCACAAGTGGTCCTTCATGCTGAAAACGATGAGTTTATGCCTATTTCGGTGGACTTAACCGCCCAGTCGCTGACCATTGAAGGCGTCGCTGTGGGGGTGATCCGTAATACCGACTGGATGTGATCCTGGCCTGGGCGGGCGAGAGCGTCCGCCATTAAAGCGCGGTTAAAAAAACACCTTTGCATTCTTGCTAAGTTAAACGATAATTATTATCATCAATGATTATCGTGTGTGGAGGTGTCCGTGCGTACTCAACAGCATTCTGTTCCCAGTAAGCTATTTAAGCCAATGTGGCTGCGCAGTCGTGAGAGCCTGACTGACGACGGGGTGATCTATGATCCTATGGCGGCCGCGGCCTGTCAGGGGTGCGTGTTGCAGCCCGAATGCGATTGGCGCAATCTCGATCAAACCCAGCTGCTATATGCCACACTCACTAGCCAATGTGATGCCATCGTCAAACAGTTTTTGGCCCAGCATCCCACTGCGTGGATTATTAACGTGGGTGGCGGATTAGACACCCGCTTTTATCGATTGGATAACGGCCGCTGTCGCTGGTTGGAAGTGGACGTGGACGAAACCCTGCTCTGGCGTGAGCGCCTCTTTCATACCAGTGAGCGGTTTCGGATGGTGCAAGGCTCGGTCAAGCAGCTTGACTGGCTGGCGCAGTTGGCGGTGCCGGCCGGTCACCCGACGATGCTGATTTGCGATCAAGCCTTGTTAGAATGTACTAACCAAGACATTTCTGCTTTTTGCCACCATATTAGCCGTTATTTCCCCCAACTTGAGGCTTGCTTGGTCTTGGCGGGAGACAAATGTCATACTCGCATGGGCCAAAAGCTCGGCTGTGAGCGCTACCAACACGGGTTCACCGACCCCAGAATGGCGATTATTAATGCGTTACCTTGGGCGTGTCGCGTGGAAGAAAAATCCCCGCTCGATAAGCCGTGTCCGCGTTGGCGACTGTGGCAGCGTGCGCTGGCGGCGATGCCGCGTTACCGTCTGCGTTTTACCCCGGTGGTTCTGCACCTAGAACTGTAGTGCGGTGTGGTTCGCCGCCTGCCGCGCCTGCGTGATGTATCAGTATGTGCTTGGCATCACGATCTTTTTCTGCTGTTTTTTTGTCCTTTAGGCAAACCTCTCCTAAATTGAATGTAAATAAAACGTTAATGAATGTGACCGGCTGTATCGCGTTTTTTCCTTAACGACGGCTTGCTGATATCGCCACTCTGACTGCTATCACGGCGTGAGACGTTGGTATGTGGCCATAGGCAGCGAGGCTTTGCATTGATGCCGTGAGGCAGGAGGGAGCCGTGCTGAGGCACCAACGACGAATCCTAGCATTGGGAATGGCTTTGCTCAGTGGCCCAGCGCTGGCCGCCGAGCGTGAAGGCTGGAACCTCACCCAAGGGGTGACGGCCATCAGTCAGCAGGTGTATGACCTGCATATGACCATCTTTTACATCTGCGTGGCGATTGGCGTGCTGGTATTCGGGGTGATGTTTTGGGCCATCATCCGCCACCGCAAATCCAAAGGCGCAAAGCCTGCCTCGTTTCATGAAAGCACCAAAGTAGAAATTGCGTGGACGCTCGTGCCGTTTTTGATTTTGGTGGGCATGGCAATTCCGGCCACCCAGGTGTTACTCGATATGGAAGATACCAGCGAGCCGGCACTCACGGTGCAGGTAACGGGCTCACAATGGAAGTGGCATTACCGCTATTTTGACCATGACGTTGCCTTCTTTTCACTGCTTGCCTCTAGTCCGGAACAAATCCGCAATGAAAGACAAAAGCGTGATACCTATTTGCTCGAGGTCGATCAGCCTTTGGTGTTGCCAGTTGGGCGTAAGGTGCGCTTTTTGATCACCTCACAAGATGTGATTCATTCGTGGTGGGTGCCCGCCTTTGCGGTGAAGAAAGATGCCAACCCCGGCTTTATTAATGAGGCGTGGACCAAAATTGATAAGCCCGGCATTTACCGCGGCCAATGTGCAGAGCTGTGCGGGAAAGACCACGGCTTTATGCCGATTGTGGTGATCGCCAAGCCCCAAGCGGAATTTGATGCTTGGGTGCAAGAAACCGCCTTGGCACAGCAGAAAGCGCGCGAAGAGGAGCAACGCTTGCTGGACATGGAAATGCCGATGGATGAGCTGATGGCGCTCGGCAAACAAGTGTATGACAGCCGCTGTGGCATGTGTCATCAAAGCGAAGGGCAAGGGATGCCGGGCGTGTTCCCCGCGTTGGCCGGCGCTGAGATTGCTACTCAACCGGATAGATTGGTCGACCATATCGATATTGTCGTCAACGGTAAAGCGGGCACTGCCATGCAAGCGTTTGGCCCGCAATTGTCGCTCAAAGAATTGGCAGCGGTGGTGACCTATGAGCGTAATGCGTGGGGCAATGACACTGGTGAGACCGTACAAGCTGCGCAAATCAACGCGGTGAAGTCAGGTGAAGATCTTTAGGAGCGCGTGATGACAGATACTACCCCAGATAACCTGCATGACGATCATCACCACAAACCACGTGGGATCATGCGTTGGGTGTTGACCACCAACCACAAAGACATTGGTTCCATGTACCTGATTTTCAGCTTCACCATGTTTTTACTGGGTGGGGCAATGGCGATGGTGATCCGCGCCGAGCTTTTCCAGCCCGGGCTACAATTGGTTGAGCCTAACTTTTTCAACCAAATGACCACAGTACATGGCCTGATCATGGTGTTTGGCGCGGTGATGCCCGCGTTTACCGGTTTGGCTAACTGGATGGTGCCGATGATGATAGGGGCGCCGGACATGGCGCTGCCACGGATGAATAACTGGAGCTTTTGGATCCTGCCGTTCGCATTCTTGCTACTCATTGGCTCCTTGTTTATGGAAGGCGGCGGCCCTAACTTTGGTTGGACTTTCTACGCACCGCTGTCGACCACCTATAGCCCAGACAGTACCGGCTTATTTGTATTTGCCCTGCATATCATGGGGATCAGCTCGATCATGGGGGCCATCAATGTGATTGTCACCATCACCAATATGCGTGCGCCGGGCATGACCTACATGAAAATGCCGCTGTTTGTTTGGACGTGGCTGATCACCGCCTTTTTGCTCATTGCAGTGATGCCGGTGTTGGCGGGCGCGGCCACCATGGTGCTTACCGATAAGTACTTTGGTACCAGCTTTTTCGATGCCGCGGGGGGCGGCGATCCAGTTTTGTTTCAGCATATTTTCTGGTTCTTTGGTCACCCCGAGGTCTACATCATGATTTTGCCAAGCTTTGGCATTATCTCGGCCATTGTCCCTGCGTTTTCACGCAAGCGCCTGTTCGGTTATAGCTCGATGGTGTATGCCACCGCCTCGATTGCGGGGTTGAGCTTTTTGGTGTGGGCGCACCATATGTTCACCACCGGGATGCCGGTGTTTGCCGAACTATTTTTCATGTTCTGTACCATGCTGATTTCGGTGCCCACTGGGGTGAAGGTCTTTAACTGGGTCGCCACCATGTGGCGGGGATCCTTGACCTTTGAAGTGCCCATGTTGTTTGCGATTGCCTTTATTGTGTTGTTTACCATCGGTGGGTTTTCGGGCTTGATGCTGGCCATTACCCCGGTCGATTTTCAGTATCACGATACCTATTTTGTGGTAGCGCACTTCCACTATGTGCTGGTTTCGGGGGCGGTGTTCTCGATTATGGCCGCCGCTTACTACTGGCTCCCCAAGTGGACGGGCCATATGTTTAATGAAACCTTGGCCAAGTGGCACTTTTGGTGTTCGGTGATTTCGGTGAATGTGCTTTTCTTCCCCATGCACTTTCTGGGACTGGCGGGAATGCCACGCCGGATCCCCGATTATGCCCTGCAGTTTGCCGATGTGAATGCGATTGTCAGTATCGGTGGCTTTGCCTTTGGTTTATCGCAACTCATCTTCTTGGTGGTGGTGATTCAATGCGCACGGGGTGGCGCACCAGCGGCCGCTAAACCGTGGGAAGGTGCCGAAGGGCTGGAGTGGACTGTACCTTCACCGGCACCGTATCACACCTTTGAGACACCGCCTGATCTCAAGGAGGTGCGCGATGGCCACTGAGTCCGCGCGCTCCGTGCGCCGCTTACTGCTGCTCGCCGTGGCGATGTTTGGCTTTGCCTTTGCCTTAGTGCCTTTGTACGACGTGTTCTGTGAGGTGACAGGGATCAATGGTAAAACCGATAACGAGGCCGCCGCATCCAGTGCGGGTATTGACCAAGACCGCTTGGTGACTGTCGAGTTTATTGCCTACACCAACCCCGGCATGCGCTGGACGTTTGAGCCGCAAGTTAATCAGATGCAAGTGCATCCTGGTGAGACCCATACCATCAATTACCTAGCGACCAACAATGCGCGTTATGACACGGTAGGCCAAGCGGTGCCTTCGGTCTCGCCGGGATTGGCGGCACAGTACTTTAATAAAATCGAATGTTTTTGCTTTAACCGTCAGCCACTGCCGCGTGGTGAGGATGCCTCCTTACCGCTTATCTTCTACGTGGATCCCGAGTTGCCGGATGATATTAACCACTTAACGCTGGCTTACACCTTGTTTGATGTGACTGCCAGCGCCAAAGAATAAGGAGGCGCTCATGGCGACGCCTGAACGTTACTATGTCCCTGCGGCGAGTATTTGGCCGATTGTTGGTGCGGTGGCGCTGTTCCTGATTGCCGCTGGCGCAGGCGCCACGGTGGGTGGCTTGTTTGGTGGCAACGGCCCTTGGTTGTTGCTGGCAGGCACTGTGCTTATTTTGATTATGCTCACCGGGTGGTTTCGCGACGTGATCCACGAATCTATGCAAGGGCTGTACTCGGCGCAAATGGACCGTTCTTTTCGCCAAGGAATGAGCTGGTTTATTTTCTCTGAGGTGATGTTTTTTGGCGCTTTTTTTGGTGCGCTCTTTTATGCCCGTTTTATCGCTGTCCCGTGGCTCGGTGGTGCGAGTAACAATGCGATGACCGCAGAGGTACTGTGGCCGGATTTTGTCGCCCAGTGGCCACTCACTTTAACCCCGGGTGGGATTGAAACCACCGCGATGCCGGCGATGGGACTGCCCTTACTTAACACACTGATCCTACTGACCTCGTCGGTCACGCTCCATATTGCCCATACCGCGATTGAAAAAAATCAGCGTGAGCGATTGAAAGGCTTTTTACTGGTGACTGTGCTGCTTGGGGCACTGTTTATGTTCTTTCAAGGCGAAGAGTATGTGCACGCCTATCAAGAAATGAATCTGCGTCTCGACTCCGGAGTGTATGGCAATACCTTTTATCTATTAACTGGCTTTCATGGTCTACACGTGACTTTGGGCACCATCATGTTGTTGGTGGTGTGGCTACGTGTGATGCGTGGGCATTTTAGCCCTGAGCATCACTTTGGCTTTCAAGCCAGTGCCTGGTATTGGCACTTTGTCGATGTGGTCTGGCTATGCCTGTTTGTCTTTGTGTATATCTTGTAGCTCAGTAAGGGCGCGGGTTGGGGGCAATCCAGCCCATGGAGAGCGCAATCAGCAATAAGACAAAGACAACCACGGAAAACAGCACACGCCGACCGAGATAACGCGATAAAGGCACGGAACTATCGCCTTTTAGGAGTACCGGCAAGGCACGAAAGAGGTTAAACAGAATAAAAACCAGTAAGCAAATCAGAATAGCTTTGACCAACATAAGCGCTCCTTAGCGCAATAGGTAATCATGAAACAAGGACGGCGAATGGGGTTTCTGATATTGACTGTGGTTGTGGTCTTGCTGCTCGTCAAGTTAAGCCATTGGCAATGGACGCGTGGCGAGCAAAAAGCCCAACACCTGGCACAGTTTGAGGCCAATCAAGCACCGGAGTCGCTCTCAGGCACGGAGCAAAAAGGGCAATACCTGGCGATCGATGGCCAGTTTCGCCCCGAGTTTGCCGTGTGGCTCGATAATCAGACCCACCAAGGTCGCGTAGGCTATCGCCTTTTTCTTCCCTTTGTACCGAGCCAGCAGTCATCGCAATGGTGGCTGGTTGAATTGGGTTGGATTGCCGCGCCTGCGCTGCGCCGCTTGCCGGAAGTGCCCGCGTTGGCATCGCGCTACCAGCTGTCTGGCTTTATTGATACACCGTCCAAGCGGGTGGTGCTCAAGAAAGAAACGGCATCGCATAAGTGGCCTGCTCGGGTGCAGCGCATTGACTTACAAGCACTGAAAGCCCAACTGACAACGCTGAATACGCAGTGGCTGATACGGACAAAAACATTGGTCGATCTGTCAGCGCCGAGCCAGGATGCCTTGGCGCAAGCTGGGATAACGCCGGTGTGGCAGCCGGTGGTGATGCCGCCTGAGAAACACTATGGCTATGCCTTGCAGTGGGCGTTAATGGCGCTCGCGGTCAGTATTGGCGCGGGCATCTGGTGGTACAAAACTAAATAGAGGGAAGCGGTGTGAAAGGACGCATGACGCTGGTGGCATTGATTGGCATTTTTGTCCTGCCCGTGGTGGTGGCGAAATTGGTGTTGGAGCAAAGTTGGTATGAAAAAGGGGTCACCAATTACGGACAGTTTCTCACTGAGCCGGCGACCTTGAATTGGTTACCTGAGCAAGGCCAGTGGCGGTTGATTTATCGGGTGCCAGAACAATGTGATTCGGTGTGTGAGCAAGCCCTGTTTCAGTTAACACAAATTCCGATTGCGGTCGGTAAAGAGCGCGATCGGGTCAGCAGCGTGGCACTGACGAGCTCCGCCCCGAAAGCGCCGGAGGTACTGACATGGCAAACCTTGACCACCGAACAAGCGCAGGTGTGGCAGCAGCAAGCCTTTGATAAAAATACCATTTATCTTAGCGATCCGATGAATAATGTGGTGCTGGCCTATCCGGTCAGTGACGATAAAACGAAGTGGGTCGCGCAAGGCAAAGGCTTATTGCGCGATCTCAAACGGCTTCTCAAGTTGTCTAAGGTAGGCTGATTATGGCAACGCGTCGCTACCAACTCGCCGTCTTATCGACACTGATGCTGGCCGTGCTGGTGGTTGGACTCGGCGCGTATACCCGCCTGACTGAAGCGGGACTTGGCTGTCCAGACTGGCCCGGATGCTATGGCCATTTAGGGGTGCCGGCCAGTGACAGCGCGCAATCGGTCGCCATGTCGCGTTTCCCCGATGCGCCGCTCGATATCAATAAAGCGTGGAATGAAATGTTGCACCGCTACGTGGCGGGCACCCTAGGGTTGGCGATTTTTGCGTTGGCGTGGATCAGCTGGCGACGTCCTGACTATCAGGCTTTACGACCACTGACCACCTTGCTCAGTGTAGTCGTCATCGCTCAAGCTGCCCTAGGGATGTGGACCGTGACCTTAAGTTTAATGCCGGTGGTGGTGATGGCGCACTTACTCGGTGGTTTCACCACGGTATGCTTGCTGGCTTGGCTGGCGGTGGCGACAGGCGCGCTCCGGTTGCCTATGATTTCGATGTCGTCATCCGCGCGCCGCGTGGGCACGTTGGCTTTGGTGGCGGTGATTGTACAAATCGGTCTCGGCGGCTGGACCTCCGCCAACTATGCCGCTACTGTGTGCACCCAGCTACCTATCTGCGAAAGCCCTTGGTGGCAGCTTTTCACCCCTTCCGCTTTTCATCCTGTCAGTCCTCTTAGCGATACCTATCAGTTTGGGGTGCTGAACCATGCCGAGCGGGTGACCATTCATGCCACGCACCGTCTGGGCGCCATGGTGGTCACCGCGTTAGTGCTCGCTTGGGCATGGGGGCTGTGGCGTGCTGGGGCGCGTGCGCTGGCAATGAGTGTCAGCGCCGTGTTGGCGATTCAAATTACGCTGGGCGTGACCAATGTGGTCGCGCTACTGCCGCTGAGTGTGGCGGTGGCGCATAACCTCGGTGGATTGTCGCTATTGGCCACATTACTCCTCACCCGATTTTTATGTCTTTCAGCGTCGACCCGACAAGGAGCCCGTGATGGCACAGTTTCAACGTACCGCTAGTGTTTCGACGCCTGCTGGCGCCAGTTGGCGAGATTATTATGAGCTGACCAAGCCGCGCGTGGTCGCCATGTTGCTCCTCACTGCGCTGGTGGGAATGTGTTTAGCCACCCCCGGCTGGCCACCTTGGTCGGCCGTATTGGTAGGGTTATTTGGCATTGGCGCACAAGCCAGTGCGGCGGCGGTGTTTAATCACGTGATCGACTGGAAAATTGACACGAAAATGCAGCGCACCCGCCATCGCCCCGTTGCCGAGGGACGAGTCACTCAAGGCGCCGCGTTGGCTTTTGCGGTAGGGCTGATGGTGAGCGGTTTTATCGCCTGTTGGTGGCTGAACCCGCTCACGGCTTGGCTAACATTTGCTAGCCTGGTCGGGTATGCGTTGGTGTATACCCAGTGGCTTAAACCCGCGACTCCGCAAAATATCGTGATTGGTGGTTTGGCCGGTGCAATGCCACCACTGCTAGGCTGGACCGCGGTGACCGGAGAGCTTCACGCGCATGCGTTGCTGTTGGTGATGATCATTTTTACCTGGACGCCGCCTCACTTTTGGGCGTTAGCGATACATCGTCGCCATGATTATGCCAAAGCCGATGTGCCAATGCTGCCGGTCACTCACGGGGTAGGGTTTACCCAAACCATGGTGTTGCTTTATACCCTACTGCTGGTCATCGTGGGCATTTTCCCTTGGCTGACTGGAATGAGTGGTTGGCTGTATCTGGTAGGGGCGACCACGCTAAACCTGGTCTTTGTTGGCTATGCGTGGCGACTGAAAACCCAGTCGCAAAAAGGCATCGCGTGGCAGACCTTTAAGTTCTCGATATGGCATATCTTTGCGACCTTTGTGGTGCTGCTTGCCGACCACGCGTTGCGCTATTGAGTTGCGCTATGGGAGGGACTATTTTAGCCCTTTTGCCGACAGCACGGTGGCTTTGTCGGCGACAAACGAGACTTTGATGTGTTGACCATCGCCACCCCATACACAGTGGGTCAATCCCATGGTGTCGTCGCATTGGCTTGGCTCGCCAATGTGGCTCACAACCACGTCATAGCTCATGCCGACTTCAAGTTGATCATAGTTTTGCTTGGTGACTTTCGAGCAGCCCGCGAGTAATACCACCAACACACAAGCAAAAAATACACGCATAACCCTTCCTTATTCATTCAGTGATGAGGGCAGTTGACCCAGTGTAACTGACGCAGTGTAACTGGCGCAGTGCAACTGACGCAGTGTAACTGGCGCAGTGCAACTGACGCAGTGAGGCTGCCGCTCGTCGATGAGATTGCTGCAATGGTACACTGCTGCACCCATCAGGGCTACCCAAGGATGTGAGCGCTTGTCGGTGCAATCATGTTCTTTATCAAAAATAGATTACCTCCCTCACTCAGTGTGGGTTCTTTAAGATTCAAAACGAGGCAGTATGTGGCAGTCTTTAACCCAGCGTGAACTTCACTGGCGCGTTTTATCGCTGGCTTTACCCATGGTGATCTCCAACATTACCGTCCCCTTGTTAGGGCTCGTGGATGCCGCGGTGATCGGCCATTTGGAGCATGCGTGGTATCTAGGTGGCGTGGCGGTTGGCAGCACCATGATTAATGTCACCTTTTGGTTGTTGGGCTTTTTGCGCATGGCGACCACCGGGTTTACCGCGCAAGCCTATGGCGCGAATGATAACCGTGAGCTGGCAGCGACCTTTGTGCGTGGCGCGACCTTAGCGGGTCTGTTGGCTACGCTATTAATCGCACTGCATGTGCCTATTTTAGAGGGGGTCATGCACTTTAGTGACGCCAGTGCTGAAGTCAAACATCACGCGAGCCAGTATTTCTCCATTCGGATCTTTAGTGCGCCAGCGACCTTGATGAACTTGGTGGTCATGGGCTGGCTACTGGGGGCGCAAAATGCGCGTCAGCCGATGTGGCTGCTGATTGTGGTTAATAGTGCCAATATTATCCTTGATTTGCTGTTTGTAGTGGGTCTCGATATGAAAGTCGAGGGAGCCGCGGCGGCGAGTGTGGTTGCCGATTATCTCGGCCTCATGCTGGGGCTCTATTTTGTTAAAGGCATCTGGCAATCGCGCCAGTTACCGACCGTTCGGTCGGTGTTTGAGCGCGGGCTGACTGGGATGAGCCGTTTGCTAAAGCTTAACCGAGACATCTTTTTGCGCAGCCTTAGTTTGCAGTTGGCGTTTACTTTTATGACCTTCCAAGGGGCTACGCTTGGTGACGAGATTGTGGCCGCCAATGCGGTATTGATGAGCTTTCTGATGCTGATTTCCTTTGCGATGGACGGCTTTGCTTATGCGATGGAGGCGATGGTGGGGAAAGCGGTTGGCGCGCAGAGCAAGTCTGCGTTGTTGGTGTCACTGATAGGCAGCACTTTTTGGTCGTTGGTGATTTGCTTGGCGATCACACTGGCGTTTGGCGTGGCAGGCCATCACATTATTGCGCTGATTTCCGATATTGAGGCGGTGCGTGACCAAGCGGCGCGCTATTTACCTTGGCTAGTAGCTATGCCTTTGGTGTCGATGTGGTGCTTTTTGCTCGACGGTATCTTTATTGGCGCGACGCGGGGTAAAGACATGCGCAATGGGATGTTTGTCGCCACTGCAGGTTTTTTTGCTGCCTGGTGGTTAGCGCAAGGGTGGGGCAATCACGCCCTGTGGTTAGCGATGCTTACTTTTATGGCGCTAAGAGGGCTCAGTCTCGCGGTATGCTTTGTGTACCACTGGCGACGAGATAGCTTTTTTGACGTTACGCACTGAGACCTATCAACAAAAAACAGGCCAGTTGGCCTGTTTTTTCCGATAAGAGACGGCGTTTATTAGTAGTAAGAATGATCGCCACGGGCGTGCTCGGTCACATCACGCACGCCGTTTAGCTCGCCGCTGAACTCAGCCAGCAACTGCTTTTCGATCCCTTCTTTTAAGGTCACGTCTACCATTGAGCAACCATTACAACCGCCACCGAATTGCAAAATCGCCACCGCGTCATCGGTGATTTCAATCAAATTCACATGGCCGCCATGGCTGGCAAGCTGTGGGTTAACTTGGCTTTGAATCACGTAATCAACCCGCTCCATCAAAGGCGCATCGGAGGCCACTTTCCGCATTTTCGCATTCGGTGCTTTCAACGTCAGCTGTGAGCCCATTTTATCGGTGACAAAGTCGATTTCCGCTTCGTCTAAAAAGGGCAGGCTCATCTCATCGATAAAGGCCGAAAACCCGTTAAACTTGAGTTCGGTATCGCTGCCTTCTATCGCTTCGGGGGGACAATAAGAAACACCGCACTCGGCGTTTGGCGTGCCTGGGTTAACCACAAACACGCGAATATTGGTGCCCTCGGGCTGTTGCTCAAGCAGCTTCACAAAGTGGCTTTGTGCATTTTCTGAAATATTGACTTCTGACACGACAAATACCTGACTAATCCAGTGTGTTTTATACAGTGTACTCCGGTTTGCGTTGGCTATCACCCCTTGAAGCATGTGGCTACTTTATGAGCATGGATAGCACGCTTTCCGTTAGGGTAGATCGGTACGTGCCAAACAGTAAATATCGATCGTTTCTGCTCCCGCACGGCGTAATAACCGGCACAGTTGTGACACCGTTTGTCCGGTTGTTACCACGTCGTCAATGATAGCCACATGCGAACCTGGCAGCTCGCCGCTGATCGCAAACGCATGTTTCAGATTAGAGAGCCGCGCCTGTCGGCTTAAACCTTGTTGTGGCGCAGTATGGCGATGTCGGACTAAAACATTATCGTCAACTTGAGTGTCAAGATGGTCGGCCAGTGCCCAGGCTAAATGCACGCTTTGATTAAAGCCGCGCCGCCAGCGGCGCCGCCAATGGAGTGGAACAGGCAGCAATACGGGGGCGGGGTGATGGATACGTTCACTTAACTGGCGGGCAAAAGGTATCGCCAATTCAAAGGCCTGTTGGTATTTAAATGCATGGATAAGCTGCGGCAGCGGATCCTCGTAGGCACTGATCGCGACCAAGCGGTCCCATGCTGGAGGGTGGCTAAGGCAGACACCACAGCGTGCTTGTGGGGTTGGGACCGGCAGGCCGCAACATTGGCATAGACAATAAGAGTAGTGCGCATCCCAGCAGGCGGCACAGCATAAAGCCGGGGTGGCACTCTCGGGTGCGGCATCCAATGACAAGTGGCAAACCGGACACTGAGAGGGCAAGAGTTTGCCTCCCCAGTGGGTGAGTAAACGCGTGAAGCGCCGTGGTGTGATTGCTGATATCATAGGCACCTTGATTGAAAAGCAACCAAGGCAGTGTAAAGCATGGCGTTATGTGATTGGCAATCTCACGGGCAAGGTCCCGATCTGGTTCTCATTCATGGCTGGGGAATGAACAGTGCTGTCTGGTCAATGCTAATCCCTTACTTGACCGCGCACTATCGTGTTCACTGTGTTGACCTGCCGGGTTTTGGCGACAGCGCCCACCAACCGGATCTTGATATCGAGAAACTGGCACAAGTGTTGCTTAAAGAATCACCAGCGCATGCAACTTGGATAGGTTGGTCACTGGGCGGATTAGTGGCAACACAAGCCGCACTGTTATCGCCACAGCGTGTGACTGGATTGGTCACTATCGCCAGCTCACCCAAGTTTGTCGCAGAGCCAGGGTGGCGTGGGATCAAGTCGGCGGTACTCACCGACTTTGCCGACCAGCTTGAGCGTGATTTTTCGCAAACGGTGGAGCGCTTCATGGCGCTACAAGCTATGGGGTCTCCCACGGCGAGAAAAGATGTGAAAGCGCTCAAACAAGCGGTATTTTCGCGACCGGCGCCTGACCCTCGCGCGTTGGCGGATGGCTTGGCGATGCTGGCAAACACGGATCTGCGCCAGCAGTGTGAGGCGATCACTGTGCCTTGGTTGCGGTTATACGGGCGGCTAGACGGTTTGGTGCCTGCGTCGGTGGCGGAAGCGGTCTCTGCGTTAGCGCCTCACTCACAATGCGAGGTATTAGCACACAGTGCTCATGCCCCCTTTGTGACGGAGCCTGACGAAGTGGTGGACAAGCTATTTGCCTTTTTAGGCACAAACTTGCCGCCCAAATAGTGTGCGCTGATCGTTTTTTGGTAGAATTGACTAAATCCTGTCATGGTTCTGCCGATAAGTTAACTATGTCACTTGCTCTGACATTAGGAGAGACCATAATGAACGTAGGTAACGTTGGGCAGTCTCAGGCGTATCATCAACAAACGATGAAGCCAAAAGCGCCGACACAACCGCAACAAAATGCGGACAACGCGGCCAAAGACACGAAAACAGCCAAGGCGGCTGAGACGCTTTCCGCTGCCGAGGCAGCAAAAGAAAGCAAAGATGTGAAAGCAGCGAAAAACGCTGAAGGTGTTAAAAAGCCAGAAGATAAATCATCGGTTGAATCCTTTACCTATGGTGCGTTGGGCATGGACCACCCGGACAAAGTGAAAGAAAACGATGATGCGGCCTATGGTGCGGGGCAGTTTTTGTCTGCGCTGGGCACAATAGGTACCATACTTGCGGTTGTCGTCTAAACTATAAGGAGACGAGGCCGCACTGACAATTAGGCCTTCAGCTGATGTTGGGAGGTAGCATCAGATGAATATATCGCCAGCAAGCGTCAGTATCCCAACTGTCGCGCCATCGGTGAACCCGCCAACTGAACAAGTTGCGCGGGATAACCGCATGCGCGAAAAAATTGTCCCTACCAAGCAAGCCCCAGAGCCAGAACACGGCAAAGCGGCGACCGATCAAGGTAAGCAGCTCGGCCGCTCATCCTGGGATCCGTCACAGCACCCTAATTATTCGCTCGACTACAGTCGCGAGTCCTTGTCCGACGCTGATTACGACGGCGCCAATATTGCTGGGCGTGTTGATGCCATGGCACGTAATGAGCCTGGAGAGCAAGCACGCAAAGACAACGGCTACCCCTTGGGGTTGAAAATGCCGGAAGAGGTGCTGGAGAAAGTTGAAGAGCTGAAAAGGTTCGAGCAAACGCGTGCGGTGGTTGCCATGCGTTATCAGCAAGCAACCGTGGCGAACATGCCCTCAGAAGTGCTGATTGTGATATAAGTGGTGTCCATGATGCCACGATGAAAAAGCCCCACGATGTTGCGTGGGGCTTTTTGGTTAGGAGCGCTTGGCGCGGGCAAAGGCATCGGCCATGCTGCCCATTGCGGTGGGTTTGTCCTGGCGCTTTTTCGGACTTTTGTCACGCGGCTTAGGGGCGGCTGCTGAGGGTTCGCTGGCGGCTGGGGTATCGTCGAGGCGCATCGATAACCCAATTCGCTTGCGCGGCGCATCCACCTCCATGACTTTCACTTTCACCACATCACCGGCTTTGACCACCTCACGTGGGTCGCTGACAAAGCGCGTCGACAGCGCAGAGATATGGACTAAACCGTCTTGATGAACACCCACGTCGACGAAGGCGCCAAAGTGAGTGACATTGGTCACCACACCTTCGAGCTGCATCCCAGGCTTCAAATCACTGATTTGATTAATGCCATCGGCAAAGGTCGCCGTTTTGAACTCTGGACGCGGATCGCGACCGGGTTTCGCAAGCTCACTCAGCACATCGGCGACAGTGATCGCCCCAAAGGTGTCATTGGCATAATCATTGGCGTTTAAACTTTGCAGTACGCCCCCGTTGCCGATTAATGCATCGACCGCTTTACCCGTCTTTTGGGCGATGTGTTTGACCAGTGGGTAGGTTTCTGGGTGAACGCCGGAGCGGTCGAGCGGATTGGTACCGTCCATGACGCGTAAAAATCCCGCGCACTGTTCATAGGCTTTGGGGCCCAAACGAGGTACTTTCAGCAGTGTCTTGCGCTCATTAAAGCGGCCGTTTTGGTCGCGAAACGCAACAATGTTGTGTGCCATCGTTTGGCTTAAGCCCGCCACGCGCGTGAGCAACGGTGCAGAGGCAATATTCAAATCTACGCCCACGGCGTTGACACAATCTTCCACCACCGCATCAAGCTTTTTCGCCAGCTGGTGCTGAGAGACATCATGCTGGTATTGGCCCACCCCAATCGACTTAGGATCAATTTTTACCAGCTCCGCCAAAGGATCTTGCAGGCGGCGAGCGATAGAAACCGCGCCACGTAGCGAGACATCCAGATCGGGAAATTCTTTGGCTGCCAGCTCTGACGCTGAGTAAACCGAGGCACCGGCCTCACTGACCATCACGGTTTGGATGCTCAAATCGGCTTGTTTGAGCATGGTGGTGACAAAGTGTTCGGTTTCACGTGAGGCGGTGCCATTGCCGACCGCAATCAAGTTCACGCCATGGCGATCAATAAAACGGCGTAGTGTTTTACTCGCCCCTTCAATATCGTGTTTAGGCGCGGTGGGGTAAATGGTGGCGGTGTCGAGCAGTTTGCCCGTGCCATCCACCACCGCCACTTTACAGCCGGTACGTAGGCCTGGGTCTATCCCCATGGTGCAGCGAGGGCCAGCCGGTGCAGCCATCAATACATCTTTTAAGTTGGCGGCAAACACATCAATGGCGTCGTTCTCTGCGCGCTCTTTCAGGTTGGCCATGAACTCGGTCTCAAGATGCATCAAGATTTTTACTCGCCAGGCAAAGGCGATGACTTGTTTGCGCCAACGGTCTGCCGGGGCGGTGCCCAAAGACAGCTGATAGTGTTGAGCAATCATGGTTTCGCACACGCTTTGCTTGCTGTCTGGTGCTTGGTCGGGGTCGGCAACCAGTGCTAGCTGTAGCACGCCTTCATTGCGACCACGAAGCATGGCTAAGGCACGATGAGACGGCACTTTGGCAATTGATTCTTGGTGAGCAAAGTAGTCTTTGAACTTGGCACCGGCTTCTTCCTGGCCAGCAACCACGGTGGCGCGCAGCACCGCGTATTGCTTAAGGTATTGGCGCAGCGTCTCTAATAAGCTCGCATCCTCGGCAAGGCGCTCCATCATAATGGCGCGGGCGCCATCCAGCGCGGCTTTGCTATCAGCGACGCCCTTTTCCGCATTGATGTATTGCTCAGCAAGTGTGTCAGGGTTGTGTGAGGCGTCTTGCCATAAGGCCTCAGCCAAGGGTGCTAGGCCGGCCTCAATCGCAATTTGGCCTTTGGTTCGGCGCTTGGGTTTGTAAGGCAGATAGAGATCTTCTAAGCGGTTTTTACTCTCGGCAGCGAGAATATCGCGGCGCAAGCTCTCGGTCAGTTTGCCTTGCTCGTCAATCGATTTGAGAATGGTATCACGACGAGCGTCCAATTCGCGCAGATAGACCAAACGGGTCTCAAGGGTGCGCAATTGCGAGTCATCCAGGCCCTGGGTCGCTTCTTTACGATAGCGGGCGATAAAAGGGACAGTGTTACCATCGTCAAGCAGATCGACCGCTGTCTTAACTTGACCTGGTGCGACATTGAGTTCGTGCGCCAGGGTGTGTGTAATGGATGTGTGCATGTGTTTCCTTTTCTCTACAAGCACGGCAGGGGAACGCCCTGCCAAGGGATAGCATTTTTGACCGCGATGGGGACGAAGGTTCCCTCAGGTGTTACTGAGCGTCGCTGTCACTGGGTTTCGGGTAGGTAATGGTATTCACAAACCATTGCTTTTCGCCTTCAGGGGTTGAGACCACCACCTCGTCATCAACGGCTTTTTTTAATAGCGCCCGCGCCATGGGGGCATCGATAGAAATGTAATCTTTGCGTTCATAAATCTCATCAGGACCAACGATTCGAAATTGCTTGGTGTCGCCGGCTTCGTTTTCAATTTCCACCCAGGCGCCAAAAAAGACCCGTCCTTCTTGCTCGGGCGCGTAATCAACAATAGTTAGGTCATTGAGGCGTTTGCGCAGATAACGGACGCGGCGGTCTATTTGGCGTAACAAACGTTTGTTGTAGGTGTAGTCTGCATTTTCTGAGCGATCACCCAAACTGGCGGCCCAACTGACAATTTTGGTCACTTCTGGGCGCCGTTCGTGCCACAGGTAATCGTGCTCGGCTTTGAGCGCGTTAAACCCTTCTCGGGTCACCAATTTGGTTTTCACGTTACCTCTCCTTTCGCTAGCCATTCGGCGTCGCGCGATATAACCTTGTCCAGGAAAGTACAAGAAGCGGGCAAACTTGTCGAGGCAACACTCGGTAACAATTTACCCTTGGCTTGGCGTCAGACAAACACGCGGTCTGAAAGAGAACTGTGGCAAAATTCAGTATGATATAAGTGACGGTCAATCGATGGCCGGGCAACGATCAGTATTGAGGGCTTAGCATGCAAGAGAACTATAAAATTCTAGTGGTGGATGATGATATGCGTCTGCGCTCGCTACTGGAACGCTACCTGACCGAGCAAGGTTTTCAGGTGCGTAGTGTGGCCAATGCCGAGCAAATGGATCGCTTACTCGCGCGTGAAGCCTTTCACCTGATGGTGCTGGATCTGATGTTGCCGGGGGAAGATGGCCTGTCCGTGTGTCGCCGTTTACGTCAAGCGAATAACCAGTTGCCCATTTTGATGTTGACCGCCAAGGGCGATGAGATTGATCGCATTGTCGGTTTAGAAGTGGGTGCCGATGATTACCTACCCAAGCCTTTTAACCCGCGAGAGCTATTGGCGCGGGTACGCGCGGTATTGCGCCGGCAGACCATTGAAGCGCCAGGCGCGCCGAGTGCAGACTCAACCACAGTGACCTTTGGCGAGTTTCGCCTCAACTTGGGCACGCGAGAAATGTTTCGCAATGATGAGCCTATGACGCTCACATCTGGCGAGTTCGCGGTGCTTAAGGCCTTGGTCACCAATGCGCGAGAGCCTTTGTCACGTGATAAGCTGATGAACATGGCGCGTGGCCGTGAGTATTCGGCGATGGAGCGCTCGATTGATGTACAAATCTCGCGTTTGCGCCGCATGATAGAAGAAGATCCGAGTAAACCGCGTTACATTCAAACCGTATGGGGGCTCGGCTACGTATTCGTGCCGGATGGAGAGGTATAGCGATGCGGATGTCACCGCGGACTAACTTTGCACGTACCTTGTTTATCTTGGCTGGCTTATTAATTGCCAGCCAAGTTTTTTCTTATCTAACCATCGTTAATTATGCCTTGCTGCCTAGTTTGCAGCAGTTCAACAAGATCCTCGCTTTTGAAGTACGCTTGATGCTGGAAGAAGACTGGTATCTTAAGGGTGGTGAAGTCCTTCACCTGGGTGAACCCGTGCGGCGGCAATTGTTGGAGCAGATTGGGGTCACCTTGCATGCGCCCAACAGTGAGCCTGCGGCGGCGTTTAAAGACGCCATGGAAATTGATTATTTAAGCGAACATATCAGCGAGGAGTTGGGCACCCAAACCGAAGTGCGCTTGGTCAGTGGTGAAGACAGCTACGTGCTGTGGCTGAAGTTTGACCAGATTGACGATTTTTTAATGCGGATCCCGCTTTCCGAGCTGCATCAAGACGACTTTGCGCCTTTATTTCAATACAGCTTAGTGATTGCCCTGTTGGTGATAGCGGGCGGGTGGCTATTTATCAAGATGCAAAACCGCCCACTTGTGGCCCTTGAGCGCGCGGCGTTAGATGTGGCGGATGGCCGTTTTCCTGACCCTGTCCCACCACGAGGGGCATCAGAAATTCAGGCGGTGACGGTCGCGTTTAATAAAATGTCAGCCGGTATCCGTAAGTTGGAAGAAGACCGCGCCTTGCTGATGGCGGGCGTGAGCCATGATTTGCGCACGCCACTAACGCGCATTCGCCTTGCCACTGAAATGATGTCATCGGATGACGCCTATTTGGCCGATAGCATTACCGAGGACACCGAAGAGTGTAATGAAATCATCAACCAGTTTATGGATTACTTGCGCGCCGTGCAGCAGCAAGACCCTGATCCTGTCGACTTAGCGAGCATTTGCCACGATGTGGCGAGTAATCAGCAACAAATGGGGGTCGATATTGATCTCGATTTAGGGGCATTGCACGGAGAGTTATTTGCTAACTCGGTAGCGTTAAAGCGTGCGGTGACCAATTTGGTGGTTAATGCGGTGCGATACGGTCATGGCTGGGTCCGTCTCGGTTGTGGCAGTAATGCTGATCACACCTATCAGTGGGTGGAAGTGGAAGATAATGGCCCGGGCATTGAAGCGAGTCTCGAAAATACCTTGTTCCAGCCGTTCACCCGCGGCGATACGGCGCGGGGCAGCGAAGGAACGGGGCTAGGACTAGCGATCGTGAAACGGATTGTGGAACAGCTTCATGGTGATATTCGCTTGTCGTCACGCACTGAAGGTGGGTTAAGAATTCAGATGACGTTTCCTGTGGGCAATAAAAAATAACGCCCTTGTGTGCGTGTGACCACGTTTTTAGCCGCGGAAGTCGCGGAACCAGGGGGGTAGGCCATACTGTCATAGAGACTCAATACACTGGGAAACGGCCATGCGTTTATCGCTAGACAGTCAGGATCCGACGCCTAAATTTCAGCAGCTGATTGATCAAATTCAACGGCAAATTGCCAGCGGCACCCTCTACCCCGGTGCGCGACTTCCCTCAGTGCGGCAACTGGCCAAAACATTGGCGATGAACCCAATGACGGTGTCGCGCAGCTATCAACAATTGGCCGATGAGGGGTGGCTTGAGCGCTTGCCTGGAGTGGGCATGCAGGTGAGTGAAACCATGCGCCCGGCTGAACCCGAGCAGCGTTTGCACTACGTTGAAGGCGCACTGGCGCACTTTATCCAGGCGGCCAGTGAAGCGGGATACAGCAAGTCAGAAACCATGGCGCTGATCATGACGCATTGGGAGCGTTATAGCGGCGATCAGGCATTGGAGTAGTGGGTTTTATGCCCCAGCCAGCGGCGAATAATCGCTTGAGCATGTTGTGGGTAGTGTTGATGTAGGTGCGTGGCCAGTTTTTGCACTTCAGGGATCAGCCCCTGATCTCTGACCAAATCGGCAATCTTAAACTCAGCCAGCCCGGTCTGGCGGGTGCCGAGAAGCTCGCCAGGTCCACGAATATCGAGATCGCGCTGCGCAATCACAAAGCCGTCATTGCTATCGCGCAGCACCCCAAGCCGCTGACTGGCGGTTTTGGATAAAGGGGCATGGTAAAGCAGCACACAATGACTGGCGACGGAACCACGGCCGACACGGCCACGTAGCTGGTGGAGTTGTGCCAGCCCGAGTCGCTCGGGGTTTTCGATAATCATTAGGCTGGCGTTAGGGACATCGACGCCCACTTCAATAACCGTTGTGGCCACCAATAACTGTAACTCGCCTTGTTTAAAGGCTTCCATGACCGCTTGCTTTTCTGCCGCTTTCATTCGCCCGTGAACTAAGCCAATCTCCAGGTTGGGGAGGGCTTCTTTAAGCGCGGTGGCTGTGTCTTCCGCGGCTTGCGCTTCTAAGGCGTCGGACTCTTCAATCAAGGTGCACACCCAATATGCTTGTCGACCGGCTGCACATGCGGCACTGACGCGGGCTATGATATCGTCGCGGCGGGTGTCGGGGACGGCGACGGTTTGGATGGGTGTGCGCCCCGGGGGTAATTCATCGATGACGGACGTTTCAAGATCCGCATACGCGGTCATCGCCAAGGTACGGGGAATGGGGGTCGCGGTCATGATAAGCTGGTGCGGATGGGCGCCTTGCTGCTCGCCTTTTTCACGCAGCGCGAGACGTTGGTGAACGCCAAAGCGGTGTTGTTCATCAATAATGACCAACGCTAGGCTGTCGAACTGGACGCTCGCTTGAAACAAAGCATGGGTACCGACCACCATTTTCGCTTCGCCGTCAGCAATGCTTGCCAGGGTTTGCTCCCGCGCTTTCCCTTTTAGTTTGCCGGCCAGCCAACCGACTTGAATGCCCAGTGGTTCGAGCCACTGAGCGAAGTTAGTGGCGTGTTGCTCGGCCAATAGCTCGGTCGGTGCCATCAACGCAACTTGATGGCCTTGTTCAATCGCTTGCAAGGCGGCGAGCACGGCGACCAAGGTTTTACCTGCCCCCACATCGCCTTGCACGAGGCGCATCATCGGAAACGGCTTGGCCAAATCGGCGCTGATCTCGCTCACCACCCGGGTTTGTGCGCCGGTGGGAGTGAAAGGCAGGTTGTCTAAAAGGCGCTGCCCTAATGACTGACTGGGCGCGAGGGCAAAGCCTTTCACTTGTTGGGCATGATGGCGCACAGACAGCATCGACAGATGCTGGGCAAGGAGCTCTTCAATGATCAAGCGTCGCTGAGCAGGGTGTTGCCCTGCTAATAAGTCTTCCAACACGGTCTCGGGCGGCGGACGATGCAAAAGGTGTAATGCATCGCGCAGCGAAAGCTGTCTATCGTACAAGCCTTCGGGCAGCAGCTCGTCGACGCCACTTTTGTCTAACAAAGCCAGGGCTTGATCGGTCAGGCTACGCAGCGTCGCTTGGCGAAGCCCCTCCGTGGTGGGATACACGGGGGTGAGGGTTTCTTCCATCACCAACTCGGTAGGCTCGGAAAATACCTGATACTCGGGGTGAATGATCTCCAGCCCGTGCTTTCCGCGCTTGAGCTCACCGTAGGCTTTTACTTGCTTGCCTACGGCTAAACTGTTTTTCATTGCGGCATTAAAGTTGAAAAATCGCAGCGTTAACGCGCCACTGCTATCTTGCACTCGGACGGTGAGCATCCGGCGACGACCAAACACGGTGTCATTGTGGGTGATTTCCCCTTCGATGGTGGCATGTTGGCCCGGTAAGAGACTCGCGACCGGCCACACACGGGTGCGATCTTCATAACGATAAGGCAGGTGAAATAAAACATCCTGCACCGTATGCAGGCCTATTTTTGCCAGTTTTTCTGCCATTTTGCTGCCAACGCCACTTAAGGTATCAACAGTCACCGCACTTAGCATCGAAGATCGCATCTGTTTCTCTATGGGTTTGCTCTGGCTCGTGTGTCGGACTAACGTGGATGTTTGGCTGCCTGCATCTGTGCCCACCACGCCTCGCCGGCCACAATTTGACCGTGCGCATCTAAGGGCGGATAAGGCAAGCCTTTTTGTTTTGCCACGCGGGCAAGCACCGGGTGACCACGCTCGAACAAAATGTGGTGAACCTCGTGGTCGGGCAAGCGTGTCTTATCCAACTGATACATGCCAGCCGCTTGGCGTTGGCGCTGTGCTTCGTACAAAATCAAGGCACTGGCTACTGACACATTGAGTGACTGTACCATACCTACCATAGGAATGAGGATGTCTTGGTCCGCTTTGTCGAGCGCTTCGCGACTGATGCCTTGTTTTTCTTGCCCCAGCACGATGGCCGTCGGACGGGTGTAGTCGATCTCGCGAAAATCGACCGCGGTATCCGACAAGTTAGTGACTAACACCTGCATCCCTTGGGCGTGCATGGCATCAAAGGCTTCTTCCGTGGTGTTGTGAGTGACCACATCTATCCAGTTGCGCGAGCCGGCCGATGTGCCACCGAGGGTGCGCATCTTGGTGCCTTCTGGCCATACCGCATGCATGCGGTGAATGCCTACCGCGTCGGCCGTGCGAATGATAGCGGAAATATTATTGGGCTTGTGAACTTGCTCCATGCAGACAGTGAGATCAGGCTGGCGTTGGGCCAAGACCTGATGAATGCGTTCAAAGCGTTCAGGGGTCATGATTTAATTCCGTCAATAACAGGCAAAAAACGGTGACGCCCGCCAAAGGGCGGGCGACGGGTAATGATGGGCTGGGGCACTCAGTTTTTCTGGCGGCTCACTTTCACCACATTAGGCATCACGCGAAGGCGACGCATAATGTTGGCCAAATGCACTCTGTCTTTGGTCGTTAAGCGAACAAAGATAGTGTATAGGCGACCATCACGCTCTTCGGTGGTTAACCCTTGGATATTGGATCCGGTTGCGGCGATGGTATTGGTGAGGTCGGCCAATGCTCCCTGGTGGTTTTGCATATCCACGCGTACCCGGGTGCTGAACTCTTGTTCAAAATCGTCCGCCCACTCGACCGGCATATATTTATCCGGCTCTTGGCGGTGGCCACGGATGTTGGCACAGGTTTCACGGTGGATAACCAAGCCTTTACCTGGGCTGACATGCGCAATGATGGGGTCACCTGGGATCGGGCGACAGCAATTGGCATAAGTCACCAAGATGCCATCTGCCCCGCGAATCGGCATTTTGCCCTCGGTCGGGGCGGCCGGATCTTGATCTAGCAAGCGACGAGCGATCACCACGCTCATGAGTTCGCCAAGACCAATTGATGCCAGTAAGTCGTCACTGGTTTTGAGCTTCAAGTCGCTCAGTACAGCGTCAACGCGTTCAGGATTAATATCCGTTAGGTTTTTCTCTCCGAGCGCGTGATTGAGCAGGCGACGCCCTAGGGTGACCGACTCTTCTCGGCGCATGGTTTTTAGCACCTGGCGGATTTTCGTCCGTGCCCGCGCAGTGACCACATAGTTAAGCCAAGCGGCATTAGGACGCGCGCCTGGTGCGGTGATAATCTCAACCGTTTGACCATTTTTGAGCGGCTGGCTCAGCGGGTAAGGCTGACGATTAACCCTTGCCCCAACACAGGTGTTGCCGACATCGGTGTGGACGGCATAGGCAAAGTCGACCGCGGTGGCATCGACAGGCAGCTCGACAATCCGCCCTTTGGGGGTAAAGACGTACAGCTCGTCAGGGAAGAGATCCGATTTGACGCTCTCGATAAATTCGAACGAGCTGCCGGCGCTTTGCTGCAGCTCGATAATGTTCTGCATCCAACGCTGCGCCCGTTTTTGCGCGGTGGTGCCAGAGGGTCTGTCGGTGCCACTTTTGTACGCCCAGTGTGCGGCCACCCCTTTATCCGCCATTTGATCCATGTCTTCGGTACGAATTTGTACTTCCACCGGGACACCGTGCGGGCCAATCATAGAGGTGTGCAGTGACTGGTATCCGTTGGCTTTGGGCACCGCGATATAGTCTTTGAGCCGGCCTGGGCGTGGCTTATACAAGTTATGCATTTGCCCCAGCACGCGGTAGCAGGTATCGAGATCACCCACAATCACCCGAAACGCGTATAAATCCATGATGGTGTGGAAACGCTGCTCTTTGTTCTTCATCTTGTTATAGATGGAGTAGAGGTTTTTCTCTCGGCCCAACACACGGGCGTTAATCCCTGCATCTTCCAAGCGGCCTTCAATTTCCGCATGGATTTTTTGGATCATCTCTTTGCGGTTGCCCCGCGCTTGCGCGATCACCTTTTTAAGCACGCGGTAGCGATTGGGGTACAAGGCCTCAAAGCCGAGCTCTTCAAGCTCGACTTTTATATTATGGATACCCAGACGATGGGCGAGGGGCGCGAAGATTTCTAGCGTTTCACGGGCGATACGGCGTTTTTTATCTGGGCGTAGCGCACCCAAGGTACGCATATTGTGGGTGCGGTCACTCAGTTTTATCAGGATCACGCGAATGTCATGGGCCATCGCCATGACCATTTTGCGAAAGTTTTCGGCCTGGGCCTCTTTGCGATCGCGGAATTTAAGCTTATCAAGCTTAGACACCCCGTCCACCAAGTCGGCTACCACATCACCAAAGCGTTGCTGCAGATCGTCTTTGGTCACCTCAGTGTCCTCAATCACATCATGCAGCAATGCCGCCATCAAGGTTTCACAGTCCAAGCGCATTTCTGCCAAGATCCGTGCTACCGCGATGGGGTGAATAATATAAGGTTCGCCGGTTGAGCGAGTTTGCCCGTCGTGGGCATCCCTGGCTACTAGATAAGCTTGCCGAAGCGCTTCAAGCTGTGACTCCGGCAAATACTGGCTAGCAACTTCTTTCAGGCTATCAAATAGATACAAACGGCCTGTCCCTGATAAATGCAGCGTTTAACGTTGACCAGAAATGGTGCTTACCGCGGCCATTTCAGCGGCTTCTTGCTCTTGCTTCTCCTGACGCTCTCGTGCGTCGAGGACTTCTTTGTTGATCAGTCCTTCTTCAACTTCACGCAAAGAGATCACTGTGTACTTGTCGTTTTCTTCTGCGACGAGGGCATCTTTGCCGCCGGTTTGCATTTGACGGGCGCGGCGAGCCGCAACCAGAACGAGATCGAAGCGGTTACCAATTTTTTCAACGGCGTCTTGAACAGTTACGCGTGCCATGAAGGACTCCAGCTATGTCATCAATAGGTCATTCAAAATGACCGAAAAGTATACAAAAGGCCGCGACCTATTGCCAGCGTTGGCTGGGGCAATGGCCACGTCTCAATGTGGTGGTTAGTCAGCCAACAGTTCGTCGATCATTGCATGATACTTGCTGGCTTGTTTGGCTTGTGCCATCCGCTCGGCACGGATGATGGCCTTAATATCCATCAATGCGACATCAAAGTCATCATTAATAATCAGGTAATCATAATCAGCATAGTGAGAGATCTCGGTGCGTGCTTCCTGCATGCGTTGCGCAATCACTTCCTCACTGTCTTGACCACGTGTCGTGAGGCGTCGTTCTAACTCTTCACGGCTGGGTGGCAAAATGAAAATACTCTTGCTGTTCGGCATTTGCTGACGAATTTGCTCAGCGCCTTGCCAATCGATATCGAGAAAAATATCGACACCATTATTAAGCATTTTTTCAATCCATACGCGCGAGGTGCCGTAATAATTGCCAAACACTTGCGCGTGCTCTAAGAACGCTTCCTGTGCAATCAGTGACTGAAATTCTTCCTCGGAGACAAAATGATAATGCACACCGTTTTCTTCACCCGGACGCATAGCGCGCGTCGTGTGAGACACAGACACTTTCATGTCATAGCGAGGGTTATCATTCAGCAGCGCTGAAATCAGACTAGATTTGCCCGCACCACTTGGGGCGGAAACAATGTAAAGCGTACCTTGGCTCATGGATTGATCACTTTCACTGGCTGATGCCCATCCGCAGTATAGCGTATACGTACAGGCGTCGATCGACGAATAGATAGTTGTTCCCCGTGGGAGGTGCGCAGGGTAGCACGAACTCATTAGGATTTGAACGGGAACGGTGTGAAAGCGATCCGCAGGATCCTTCGAGAGGCATGATGAGGTTGTGGTGTGACAAAGGTTCACTGTTCGATGCTGAGCTGATAGGGTAGGTCGTCGTTATCCAAGAAGATGCATAGCACGCGTTGGGGGTTGATTTTCAATCAGTCACCCACATTTGTGTTGTGCGCAATTCACGCCCTTTAGGGCCTTAAACAGCGAGAAGATATCACTAAAAAACGAACGACATGAAGGAGGTGTCAATAATGGAAGGTACACCCGATTTGTATCCCTCACGCGTCAATGGAAAAGAAACCCTCTCCCCACGTCTAGACCCTGTTGTGTACGGCGGTGCGCAGCCAGAGGTACCACATAGCTTAAGCCCGCACGAGCTGGATACGTTCGAGCGCCAAGGCTTTCTAGTTATGAAGGATTACATGCCGGAAATGGTGGCACCGCTTAAACGTGAAATCACCCGTTTACGCGATGATATGGCCGGCTATGAAGAGCTATATACCGAGCCAGACAGTGATGAGCTGCGTACTATTTTTAAACCTTTTGCCTACAGTGATTTGATTGATCGCTTCTCACGTGATCCGCGCATTCTCAATAAAGTTCGGCAAATTTTGGGCTCGGATGCATATTTGATGCAATCGCGCGTCAATATTAAGCCTGCGTTTAAAGGCAAGTCGTTTCCTTGGCATTCTGACTTCGAGACTTGGCACGTTGAGGATGGAATGCCACGGATGCGAGCCGTGACTGTATGGCTGATGTTAACCGATAACACCGAGCATAATGGGCCTTTGTATGTGATCCCCGGCTCGCACCATCACTATGCGTCTTGTGAAGGCAATACCGGCGAGAAGAACTATCAGCAGTCGCTGAAAAAACAAATGCTGGGCGTGCCCAAGCCAGAGACCATGGAGGCATTGTTAGAAGACAATGGCATTGCCTCGGTAACGGGACAAGCCGGTACCTTGGTGTTCCATGATTGTAACTTGATGCATGGCTCACCCGATAATATCGCCAACGACCCACGTTCGATTTTAATGTTTGTCTATAACAGTGTGGAGAATAAACCGGTGACGCCATTTAGTGGGTTGCCACCGCGCCCCCACTATTTATCCAATCCCGACCAACGCCCTCTGCAGGCGGTTGAGTCACTCTGGCCGCTGGCCTCTTAACCGTGCTAACGCCCACGTTGTTGTGGGCGTTTTTAGTTTTTTTCGCTTTGAATCAGGGTTTTGCTATGCTGTCTCGATAATTGAACAAGCGTTTAATTATCTCGCTAATTTCAACGACATTAAGGAGTTTCCGTTGAACACATCATCAAAAACGACCCTGAGCGTGACTGTTGCCGCCCTGAGTGTAGCCAGTGCCGTATCCTTCTCTTCTTTTGCTCAAGCCAGTGACAGTGCGCTTAGCGAACAACTTGGCATTGCTGATCATGCGGTGATTGCTCACCGTGGTGACTCTTACAATGCGCCAGAGTCGACCTTGCCGGCCTACCAACTTGCCTGTGAAGTGGGCGCCGATTATCTCGAGCTTGACCTGCAGCGCACAAAAGACGGCAAACTGATCGCGGTGCATGACGACAACCTTAAGCGCAACACCAATATTGAGACAGTCTATCCTGAGCGTGCCGGCGACCCGGTCAATACCTTTACTTGGGCAGAGCTAGAAAAGCTGGATGCGGGCAGCTGGTTTAATCAGTCATACCCAGAGCGTGCGCGTGAAAGCTTCCGCGGCTTGAAGCTAGTGACGCTGGATCAGGTACGTGAAATCGCGGAAGACTGTGCGCACCAGCCTGGGCTTTATATTGAAACCAAGGTGCCTGAATTCTTCCCAGGGATTGAGCAGGATTTGAAGCAAGACTTGACCGAGCATGGTTGGTTAGATGACGACGCCAAAGGCAAAGTGATCCTGCAGACTTTTAACAAATCGAGCCTTGAAACATTGCAAGATGTGATGCCGAATGTGCCAAAAATCTTGCTGCTATGGGCAGGTGATGGCTATATTCCCACCAAAGATAGCGCACCGAAAGCGGATGATGAGTCCTACGCCCAGTACTACGCGCGTCAAGAAGTGGCCTCGAAAGCGGACTACGCAGAGTGGTTGGATTATGCCAAGGAGCACGGTGCCATCGGTGTAGGCCCTTCAGGCACCCAAGCCAACTTTGATGATGCTTGGTCAAGCCAGTTTAGCTATATGGACCTAGCGAAGAAATGGATGGTGGACATGAGCCATGAAAAAGGCTTGCTGATGCACATGTATACCTTGGACGATCGCGAAGATTTGATCCGTTACCGTGAGCGCGGCGTGGATGGCTTCTTTACCAACCGTCCTAACGTGGCGGTCAAAGCCTTAACCGACAGCGACGGTAAAGACATTGAAGCGACCTTAACGCAACTGGGTTATTAACCCGGCGCGTTAACTGTATTTACCCTTTGAGCCCGCCTTTTATTAGCGGGCTTTTTTCGTTGGGGGCAAACGCTAGAGAGGGTTCGGTTCGGCTTATTTCGCTAAGCAGACCCTCCGCGCCATGGATGGCGCGGCGGAGCCTCCAGGGATGGATTGACGGCGTGTCTGTGTGCGACTGAGCCGATGCCCCAAGGTTAACTTTTTGGCTATCTACTCGCTCGCCATTAGTTTAGCCAGCGTACGTCGGTACATGGCATAAGCCACTGCGCCCGCAAGGAGGTTACCGATTAAGGCACCGGCAAACAGGCCAAACAGCTCGCCAATTTGTGCCCCCAGCCAGAGGCAGGGCAGGAAAAACGCAAATAGGCGAAGCGCAGAAATGGTCAGCGCGGTGTATGAGCGGCCCAATGCATTGGTAATCGACACCATCAACATACACACCCCTAGCGCGCCCAGGCTAAACGGCACTAGCGTAAGGTGAGTGTGCAAGATATCGGTGACTTGTTGATCGCTGGTCATCAAATCGGCGAGGGGAGCGGCAGCAAGCCAGGTCACTACGGCAATCAGCAATTGAAAGCCGAGAATAAACTGACAGGCTAACTTGACCAAATGGCGCACTTCGGTCAGATCGCCTTTACCCAGCAAACGACCCACCATGGGGGGCATCGACATAGTCAGCGCCAGCACCGAGACAATGGCAAAGAATTCAAAGCGTGAACCCAATGCCCAGGCGGCCACTGCCGCTGAGCCAAAGCTGGCGAGCAGCTTGGTGGCCAGCATGGATGACACAGGCGGCAGCAGCTGGCTTATCATCGCTGGCCCCATAATATGCCCAATCGAACCCACACTTTGTTTAATGTTTAAGTCCTGCCAGTCAAACGAAACCCAACCTTTACTAAACACGCGGGGCGCGACAATGGCAATGCCAGTGCCAAAAGCAATCAGAGTAGCCACCGCCGCGCCATTGATGCCCCAATCGAGCCAAAAAATAAAGATAGGATCGAGGATAAGGTTTAATAAGCTGGTAACCACCATCATGGAGCCGGGCAACATGGTGTTGCCATTAGCGCGAGCCAAGCTATAGAAGAAGTAAAGCACCGCCCCTGTCCAGGCACTGACGAGCCAAATTTGCCAATAACTATCGATCACCGGAAATACCTTGTCTGGCGCATCGAGCAACATCAAGATCGGGTGGCGTAAGGCATAGAGCAAGCCGGCAAACAATGCCACGCCTGTGGTGCCAATAAATAAAATCAGCCCGCCTAGCTGTTGGGCATAGTGACACTGATCGGCCCCGATCGCGCGCGAGATCACCGCCGTGGTCGCAATCCCGAGTCCGACTTGAATGCCGATAATGATCATCTGAATCGGCAAAGTGAAGCCTTGCGCCGCGAGGGGGAGCACGCCCAACTGACCAATGAAGGCACTATCGACAAGTTGAAAACTCATCAGCGACAGCACACCAAACAGCATGGGGAGGGTGGTCGAGAACAAGCGCTTTGCGCGAGAAGCAGACTCCATCAGGCACTCTTTGCGTTAATAAAGGGAAAAAAGCCGAGCATTGGCATGCTCGGCATAGTCGCACCAATTGTAGAGGATTGCTGAAAATTACCAACCCCTAATGAATGGGTGATTCATGGTTGACGGACGCCATCTAAGACTTACTCCATACCGAGCTGGTCGGCGAGATACGTATAGGTCCGCGCGAGCATCTTAGCACGGGTGGTATTGTTGGATGCGCCTGCATGCCCGCCTTCCATATTTTCAAAATAGAGCACGTCATGCCCCATCTCCTGCATTTTCGCGACCATTTTGCGCGCATGGCCAGGGTGCACGCGGTCATCGCGGGTTGATGTGGTAAAAAATATGCGCGGGTAAGCCGTTTCAGCTTCAATATTATGATACGGTGAATAAGTGCGAATGTATTCCCAGTCATCATTGTTGTCTGGGTTTCCATACTCTGCCATCCAGCTGGCACCGGCCAGCAACTGGTTAAAGCGACGCATGTCCAATAGGGGCACTTGGCACACGACCGCGTTGTAAAGATCGGGCCGTCGCATCGCGGTTGCGCCGACCAAAAGTCCTCCGTTGCTCCCGCCTTGAATGCCAAGATGGGCTGGTGAGGTGATTTTGGACGCGATCAATGCTTCTGCCACTGCTTCAAAATCTTCATAGGCTTTGTGGCGTTGATCTTTAAGTGCCGCTTGATGCCAAGCGGGCCCATATTCACCGCCCCCGCGTATATTGGCGAGGACATAAACGCCCCCTTTCTCGAGCCAATTTTTCCCCGTTACCGCGCTGTAGTGCGGTGTCAAGCTGACCTCGAATCCACCATAACCATATAACAATGTCGGGTGGGACTGATCCAGGTCGAGTGACTTTTTCGCCACGATAAAATAAGGAATGGCGGTGCCATCTTTTGATTTTGCAAACTGCTGTGTCACCTGAAGATCGTCCGCATTAAACTTGGCTTTAGTCGATTTAATCACGCGGGGATCTTGGTGACCTGGGGTCACTTGATAAATCGAGGGTGGGATCAGAAAGCTGGCTACGTCGACAAAAAAGTCATGGTGCTCAGGCGTCGCATTAAAGACCGAAAGCGTTGCATTATCTTCTATTGCCACCGTCTGAGTGTGCCACTGGCCAGTATCCTGTGGACGGAATAGCTGTATTTGCGACGTAACATCATTGAGCCAGCTGACCACAAGGTACTCGGCCGTGACGTCTAGCGCTTCAATATTGGCAGACGCCGTTGGTTTGACAAGTAATTGATAAGCCGGGGTCGGCTTGGCAAGCTCTGTCATTGAGGCATAGACAACACTGCCTTGCGGGAAGGTGCGTTCTCCTTGGCGATAGTCAGATTTTAGCTGGAAAAACAATTGCCCCTCAAAATAATCCATGACTTCACTATCTGCGGGTAATGCCAACGGCACCAGATCGTCTGCGTTTAGCCAAAAGAGCTTTTGCGAATAAAAGGTCATACCCTCTGCAATTAACGTCACTCGGCTGTGGCTATCACGTAACGTCATGGCGCTGACGGAGACCGAGTCGGTAGCGCCTTGGTATAAGGTTGTCGCTTCCGATAAAGGTGTGCCCCGTTGCCATTGTTTGATGGTGCGTGGGTAGCCCGAGTCCGTTAAGCTATCGGGCCCAAAATCAGTGGCTACGAGCAAATGATCGCGATCCAGCCAGGTGGTCCCGCTTTTGGCCTCGGGTAGTGTAAAGCCATCATGGACAAATGCCTTGTCGAGCATATCGAATTCACGTTTCACCGTCGCATCGGCGCCACCGAGTGAGAGGGCGACCATACAGCGCTGGTAGTCAGGCGCGTAGCAATCGACTCCTTTTAACACCCAATCTTTTTGCTCTTGCTGTGCCAGGGCATCGATATCAATGACGGTTTCCCACTCAGGCGCTTTTTGTGCATAACTTTGCGCCGATGTGCGTCGATAAATGCCCTTAACATGGGTATTATCTTGCCAAAAATTATAGTAGAAGGAGCCCCGTCGTGTCGGGTAGGCAAGCCGATCTTGTGCGTTAAGCACGGCCAAACTGTCTTCATAAAAGGCATCATACTGCGATTTTTTTTCCAGATAAGCGTCTGTTTTGCTGTTGTGCTTTTTAACCCATTCGAGCGCCTCTTTGCCCTCAACGTCCTCAAGCCACAGGAAAGGATCCGCTTGCTCAGCGCCGTGTGCGGTTGCAACTGTCATGGCCAGTGCAGCCGCTGACAGGCATTTGGTTTTGTTTGTCATCGTGATTCTCCCGACATCATTGTCAGTGGGTGTGTCAATACATAGAAAAAAACCGAGCAAAAAATGCTCGGCGTCGAAAAAGGTTCAACGTAAGCCGAAACGGCAGTGGTGGGATTTAACTATTACTCAAAAAAGCGATCCATGGCGACGCCATCGGTTTGAGTGACTCAGACTGCGCCGCCTGCTTCATCGCTTTCAGCGCCGCTTGGTTATTCTCAAGCTCAAAATACGCCATGCCTTTTAAGTACTCGAGCTCTGCGCGTACATCGCCAGCGATATCTTGATTGTCGTCCGCAAAGGGAATAACGGCTTGATACTGTTGGTCTTGTACCATCAGTCGCGCAATCTTTAGTTTGGTTTTTGGGTCATTATCGATGCGATAAGCCGCACGATACGCGTCGATCGCTTCCGGTAACTCTTTGGCTTGATGCCAATACTGCGCGAGTTTCTTTAAGTGATCATGGGTACGCTCGACAATGCCAGCGTCTAACGCTTGTGCCAGGGTTGTCGCTGCACGATAAGGAATCGATTGATACGCTAAAAAGTCTGTTAGCCTCAACACTTCCTTTTCTTTATCGAGTAACCCCAAGCTATAGGCTGACTCCAAAGCGGCCAGAGCTGCCGCTTCATTGTTTCTTTCCATTTCAATACCGGACAGTTGTTTCCAATATTGCTTTTTCGTCGGATTGATGGTGGTCAGCGTCGTTAACACTTGTGCCGTGTTCGCCAAATCGTTGGTTTGATAATAGGCCGACATCAGCATCATATACCAAGATTCACTCGGCGTATCACTGAGCGCAATGGCCTGCTTTATCTCGGGAATCGCTTGCTTAAACTGCTCTTGCTGTATGTACGCGCTTGCCAAGGTCATATAACTCATGGCGTCGGGTTTTTCCTCACCCTCAGCGAGTTGTATCTCGAACCACTGACGCATGAGTGAGACCGTTTTACCAAAGTCTTCTTGCACCATATACAACTGCGCTAAGCTATACCGCACTTGCTGCGCGACCGCGACGGGCAAGGCGCCAACTTCTAACGCTTTGGCGAAATAGGTAACCGCTTTGGCATAGTTATCTTCCATGGAATGGATATAGCCGAGTTGTTGTAAAAGTACTGCCTGATCATAATTTTTGTTACCGCGACGCTCGAGTGCCGATGCCAGCTCTTGCTTAGCCTCTTGATATGTCTCGTTAGCAATGTACTTTTGTACTTTGTTCACGGTACGGTAGGTACGATCGGACAGCTCAGGCGTATCCGCACCATAACTAGCACTTGATAAGCTGGCGACAAATAAGGCCAGTGCCAACATCCGTGTCAGTTTTTTTTCCATGATGGCCATCCTAGTTAATTGAAAACTCTATTTCTTGAGAGAGCCGAGCTTTAACGGGGGCGCCGTCTACAACTTTAGGTTTAAAGCGCCATTGCTTGACGGTTTTTTGCGCCGCCCGGCGAAGTCCCATGCGGCGCGGATCTTCTTTGAGTACCGCCACGTCTTCGACGCCGCCTTGCTCATTCACAGTAAACTCAAGCAATACTGTGCCTTTTTCTAGCCCAGCGCGTGCCGCTTTACGTGGCATTTGCGGTAAGAAGGTGGCAAGCGGTGTCGGCCCTTGGTTGCCGCTCACTCCGCCGCCGCCTTGGCTGTAATGCCCCAGTACCGATCCGCCACTGACATTCACGGGTAAATCCAGGTCAGGCATATCTAAATCTACCTGGTCCATTTGCGGCTTCACCGTTGATGTCACTTTCATTTCCGGTGGTGGTGGTGGCTTTTTCGGCGGTTTCGGCTTAGGAAGCTCACGCTTTTTCTCTTTAACCGTTTCTTCGGGTTTGATCCGTACAAATTCGATGATTCGCTGATCGTCATCAGAAGCTAGCTCATGGCGTTCTTTGTTGACAATTTTATCCATGCCCCAAAAAAGCCCCAGCGAGACGAACAGCGCGATCACTATTGACGCCAAATAACGCATACGCTAGTCCTTGCTTTTCGCTGCAATCGAGATGCTATCGACGCCGGCCATCTTAATTTGATCCATCACATCGACAACCACACCCGCACTGGCCTCTTGATCGGCTTGGATAACAACCGCGCCCTCTGGGCTCTCCGCTCGTAAACGCTCAATATTGGCGCGTACGGCATCAACATCGACGCGGCGTTTGTCCACCCATACATCGCCAGCAGGACCAACCGCAACCATGATGTTGCCTTTACTGACTGTTTGTGCAGTATTGGCACTGGGTCGGTTGACGTCTATCCCCGCCTCTTTCACAAATGAGGTGGTGACGATAAAAAAGATCAGCATGATAAAAACGATATCCAACATGGGAGTCATGTCGATTGCCGCTTCTTCATTGCCTTCATTGCTATAACGTCGTTTCATATCGCTACCTTAAATCCTTTTACGAGGTAACATGCTTAAGCTTATCTTCAAGCTTGCGCGTGGATAATTTGGCGAGGTGATCCAGCCGGGTACTAAAAAACAGCCCTGATAAAGAGGCAACCATGCCCGCAAGTGTCGGGATAGTGGCTTTGGAAATCCCTGAAGCCATTGCTCGTGGGCTGCCTGTGCCTACCACGGCTAACGTATCAAAGACGTGAATCATCCCTACCACGGTGCCAAGTAAGCCCAATAAAGGACACATGGCGATCAGTACTTTGACAATAGGCAGTCCGCGCTTGTTTTCAATATCACGTTGTGAAACTAGCTCCTCACGGATCCGCTTAGACGCCCAGCTTTTATGGTCCTTGCGTTGTTGCCACTGTGTGACGACCGACTTGGCCGCGCGTGGTGCCACAAAAATAAAGTAAAACCAACGCTCCAATAATGCACACCATAGAAAGACACTCAGGATAAATATGGCGACGAGGACATCGCCGCCCATACCGAGAAAGTGTCGAATCGACTCTAGTTCAGAGAGTATCCATTGCATGACATCTCCTTAGCTTTCAGCGGTGTGAAGCTTTTCCTGGTAACGCGCAATAAAGCCAGCGCTTTGCTCTTCAAGCGTTTGAACCAGTCGACGACCTTTGCTGTGGACAAAGGTGTAGAGGAACAACAAAGGAATCGCAACGACAAGGCCAAGCATGGTAGTCACCAAGGCTTCGGAAATGCCGCCAGCCATCAGTTTAGGATCGCCCGTACCAAATAGGGTGATCGCCTGGAAGGTCCCAATCATCCCCATTACTGTACCGAGTAGGCCGAGTAGCGGTGCCACCGATGCAAATAACTTAATCGATCCGATAAAGCGCTCAATTTTCGGTGCATTACGCATGATGATCTCGTCTAGTTTGGCTTCTAGATCTTCGAGGCTGGCACCTTGGTGCTCTTTATAAGCCGTGATCACTTCACCCAGCGGGTTACTACCAATCGCCTCTTCACTTTTCTTCTGCTTGCGTATTTTGTTACCGATAACCGATAGACGCAGATAGCAGAATAGGGCAATGAGCAGGCCAACGGCACCCATGGCGAGAATGATATAACCGACAATCCCGCCTTGGTCGATACGCTCTTGAACGTTTGGACTTTGCACCAGTAATGACAGAATCACCCCGCGTGATGGGTCGATATGTAAGGGCGCATAGTCACTAGAGGCTGACTCAAAGGCGGCAACATTAGAGAGAATCGAATCGACGGGTTGACGCGCTAATTCTTCAAACTTGCCGGTTTCTGGCTCATAAGTCAGGTATTTACCATTGGCAATGGCATTAAACTCACCAATCAGAGTGACATCATCTTGGGCTTCGCTGCCTTCGCCGTACACCACAGTGGCCGGTACGGTCGAGGTGTCACCTGAGACGATCATTTGCTCCATAATGATCTGCCAAAACTGCTCGAGCTCGGTAATCGACGGCAGCTCTTTACTTTCAGCGAGTTTGGTTAGCAGTGCTTCCCGCTCAGGAAATTGCACCGCATTTTGAGAGGCGCTGAACAAGCCGTTAAATTCGCCGGAGAACTGGCGAACGACGCCAAACATCTCACCTAGCGATCCTGAGCGTTGGCGCAGGGTCTCACTAAGCTCAGTGAGGGTTTTATCATTACTATCAAAGGTCGCTTTGAGATCTTCACCTCGCTGCGATTCGAAGGCGAGCTCCTCTTTAGCTTTGGCCAATAGCGCCGCTTGGTTTTCTTTATCGGCTAAAAACGCGGCTTCACGTTCGCGGTTTTGTTGCGATTCGGTAACGCGCTCGCTTTTAATTTGGTTGAGTAGCTCATCCAAGGTATTGGCTTGCACGTGGCTTAGCGATAATGTGACCGCGGCAATCCCTGCAAATAGATACTTGATTCCTTTCATGGTTACTTCTCCCCTGTAAAGACAGGCAACTCGATCAATGCGGGTGGCGCTTGTTTTTTCGCAATCCGCAGCCCTTGCGTAATTGCATCACTGTAGCCTTCGGGTAAGGCTTCCCATTGATTGGTTTGCTTATTCCACATGCCGGTTTCGGCGCCATCGGGCGATTGGAAGAAAAGTGCCGTTCGACCTATGCGAAGAAAATCATAGGTTTTAGTGTCACCATTACGTGCCATACTGGCTTTGTAGGCCTCAATGTTACGTGAGAAGCCTTCTTCAATTTGGTAAGCCTCGAGCACGCGACGGAACTTCTCTGATGTGGTGACATCCGCGCGATCCATCATCTCGCGGAGGCTGGCAATCCGTTTTTCCCGTTCGTCTAATTGGAAAGGTAAATCGAGCTGCACAAACTGATCGAGTGAATCAATCATCTTGAGTGTCAGCGGCACGATTTCCATCGCGGTTTGATCAATTTGTTCAATTTGCTTTTCCAGTGATGCGAGCTCTTTATTTTGCGAGTTCACCATTCGTTCAAGCTGGTTGTTATACACACGCATGCTATCGAGCTGACGCAGTACGGCTTTGTACTCGGCCAGCATGCTGTCGGTTTGTTCGCTGTATTGATCAATTTTTTGTTGCGATGCTTGCCCTGCGTTATTTTTACTTTCTACCGCTGACACCACGTCATCGGTAGAGGTAGCCATCGCAAACGAGCTCGTCAGCAACAGAGAACTGACAATGGCGTTACTTAATCCCTTACGTACCATATCCGTTACCTGTTAATTGTGGAGAAATAAGGCGCGGCGAGGCCGCGCCCGGTGTTGAGTTAGAAGTTTTGAGAATATTTAAAGAAGAAAACACGGCCTTGAATGCTGTATAAATCTTCGTCGTAGGTGACACCATCACTCTCAAAAGATGGATCCTCGTCAGTCAGGTTACGCACACCGGCTGAAAGTTGTCCGTCCCATGGGGCCTGGTAGGTATAGGCCAGATTCCATGTGGTTTGGCTAGTGATGTGTCCTGTCTCGTTATAATCCTTGTCAATATCTTGAGCTTGGCTATCGATATAATCCGCGGATAAATAGATATCGTGGGTATCAATGTAGTTAAAGCCAACGCCACTTTGGAAACGATATTTCGGCAATCCATTACGGCCCACTTGGTTATTAACCGGGCCATTGACGAACTCAGGCTCACTATAGTCAAGCACATAGGTACCACTGAAATCGTAACGAACACTACCTATGTTCAGGTCATGCGCATAGTTAGCCTTAAGATCGATCCCCGATGTATCGAGCGTCCCTAAGTTAAGCCATTCGGCATCGGCACTGACAATTTTTCCGCCCTGACGAGTGATGTTCGGGTTTGGCTTACCGCTTGAACGTGCCTCGTCAATCATTGACTGCAATGTATTTAAGACAATGGTGTCTTCAATCGAGACATTGTAATAGTCTGCAACCAAGTCAAGGTTCTCAAGCGGGCTGTAGCTAACGCCAAAGTTAAATGAAACTGACTCTTCGGCATCCAGATCTTTATTGGACTTACGAATCACATCATATTGACGCTCGGGACAGTCAGCGTCCGCTGTACCATTAGCTTCACATGAGACATAGTCTTTAGCGTAATCGCTAGACTGTGAATCAGCAGCGTAAAGATCGGACAGTGTTGGTGCTCTAAAGCCCATCCCTGCACCGGCGCGGAACATTAGATTATCTTGTGGTTGATAACGAAATGAAATCTTGGGTGAAATCTCGCTACCAAAATCGCTATAGTCGTCATAGCGTGCTGCTAAGTTCATCTCTAAATCATCAGTCAGGTACAGCACAGATTCTGCAAACAGCGCAAAAGTTTCACGGTCACCGGCGGCGGAGTTACCTGCACTACCAATGATATTGCCTGCTTCGCTTTGTGAATCATAAGTATCTGAATACTCGTAACTTGTAAATTCAGAGCCAAGATAGAGAGGAACGTTAATCCCTCCGATTTCGGCAACATCAAATTGCAACCCACCGGTGAATTGGTGCATCTCCATTTCTGTATCGCGAGAAGTGGTGGCTGAGAGAACATCGGCCGCTTCGTCAGTGAATTCGCCGTCGACAAATTCACCGTCATTGGCAAGCTGTTCGGCAGGGCTTTTAAATACATAGCCAGTGCCTGTTTCACTACTTTGTGAGTAGTTAGTGTGATAACCGGTTTCCCAGATCACTTCACCAACGGCCTCAGTCGCAAAGTAACCGTCTAAAGCAAAGTTCAAGTCAGCTTGGAAATCGGTCACTGTATTATCGCGTGTGCCGACTTTGTCGAACCGATAATAAACCGTTGCGGGTCCGTCAGCAGGATCGAGACCATTATCAGTAAAGAATTGTGCGCCGCCGGTTGTTGTTGGATCAACCGAAAAGGTACCGGCTGCGGGGGCAAAACGACCGAAACTTTCATTGCGGTTAATCAGCAGCTGAGAGGTAAAGGTTGTGGAGTCGGTTAAGGCCAAATCGCCATTTACAAACAGTGTGTTACGCTCAAGAGAAGCTGTTTTTGCTGCTTCAGACGTGTAATCATAGCCACACACGGTCCCCAGTCCGGGATAGATAGCTTCACCAGCAAAGCCATCTTTACACTCTCCATTGTTCTCGGTGCCGGCGATCGGTTTTATGGATCCATCATGAAATACATTGCGGCCGTAAACACTCACCCCACGCATATCATCGAAGCTGGCGGCATCGGTATTTTTAGAACGCAAGAAGTCACGGTCACGAAGATAAATCTCGTCTTTGCTATCATGCTCAAAGGTGAACATTAGGCTTCCATCACTGCCCGATGTACCACCTGATATAGACACATTTTTCTCATCGCCCCCTTCTCGGTCGGGAATGCCTCCACCGAAGGTCACATTGAGTCCATCAATACTGTCTTTTAATATAATATTGACCACGCCTGCGACGGCATCAGAGCCGTAAACCGCTGAGCCACCATCGGCCATGATTTCAATACGCTCCACGGAGGCGGCAGGAATCGCGTTAATATTGGCAGCACCGCCCCCCAACGCAGCCGACCCAGGCAAGCGTTTGCCGTTAACGAGAACCAGTGTACGAACACTGCCTAGGCCTCGTAGTGACATCGTCGCTTGGCTTTGCCCGCTAGAACCGGATCTTTCACTGTGTGAACCAAAGGAATTATAGCTTGATTTGCGCAGCACGTCGGCAATAGACACATCACCCGCACGTGCAATTTCGGCCTCACCGATAACTGCTACAGGCGTACTGCCCTCCATGGAGGCGCGTGTGATCCGCGATCCCGTGACTTTCAGCTTCTGCAACTCTTGGGCTTGTTCTTGAGACTCTTCCGCGATAGCGGTTGAGGCGAATGTGACTGATCCCACTGCGAGACCAATGGCAACAGACAGTGCCGTTGTTCTTGTCTTCATCCTTGATTGCTCCCTGTCATTTGACTATTTCTCCAGCGCGTATTTTCAGTACTGCTCTTATCCCTGAGCGCGCATGACAGCCAGATATACCGAATGTTTCGTCTAAGCGTCAAACAAGTGACAGCGACACCCTCTATCCGCGCTGTCATGGTTTATTTCGCTTATTTTGGTGGTTTGTTTTGATGTGCAGCGCATAAGCATGTCTATATAACTGGTCTTTTACTTATTGTTAGAGAATTGTTTCATGTGAGGCAGGGTTAGCGTGCTTGGTTGTGCGGTAAGTGGATATGCTGGTAATAGATGAATGTAAAGAATATACAACTATTTAACATGGTTTCGTTTCTCGTCGCATAATTTACCTAATGTGTGCATCGGTAATAGTGGCGTTCACGCGTTCAACGGAAAAGCAGTTAGTCCAGTTTTAAACTGACATGAGTTAACAAAAAATGACATTTATTTGATAATTGTGTTTGTAGCGTCTATGGAAATTTATGCACTTTTTTTGCTTAAGCGTCTAGAGCAAATGCTCAATTGATAGGTTTGTCATATTCTGTAATTTTACTGTCATGTGAATGAATGTTGTTTTTTTTATTTTGTAAGTGGCTGGTATCGAAAGAGAAAAAAAATCAGGTCTCATGGACATGGACCGTTGATCGTGGTGATAAATCAAGATAAATATAGGAGCCTTAAGTATCGTGTGTCATGAGGGGAAAGCCCCACGGTGCCTAGGATGGCACTGACAACTCGATACCATAGACTAATAAAGCGGCTCGTTTAGATGTCGTTGAGTCTAGACAGTCAACAGGGAGTAGTGGACTATGCTGTCGTACTTTTTACGCCGGTTACTGTTGGTGATCCCGACATTTCTCGGCATTACCATTTTGATCTTTGGTATCACCCGTCTTGTGCCGGGTGGGCCGGTCGAGCGAATGATGACGCAAATGCAGGCACAAGCCGATGGCGGCTCGAGCTTGCAACGTGCTGGTGACAGCTCGGCGTTATCGGACGATCAGATTGCCGAACTTAAGGCATTTTACGGCCTCGATAAACCCGTGCTAGAAGCCTATGTCGATTGGCTGGGCAAGCTCGCCAACTTCGATCTGGGTGAGTCGACGCGCTACTACGAGCCGGTCACCGACATGATCGCCGAGCGTCTGCCCGTCTCCTTGTTTTACGGCGGCATGACCTTCTTCATCAGCTACTTTATCTCTCTTCCGCTCGGGTATTACAAAGCCCTCAAACACGGTTCAGTGTTTGATTCGTCCTCCTCTGTGCTGATTTTTATTGGGTTTGCCTTGCCTGGCTATGTGGTCGGGGTATTACTGATCACCTTGTTTAGCTATCACCTCGAATGGTTCCCGATGGGGGGCTTTGTGGGCGATGCCTACTACGACGCGACCAGCTTTTGGGAACGCGCCAAAGATGTGATGTGGCATGCGGTACTGCCGCTGATTTGTTATCTGATTGGTGACTTTGCCACCCTGACCATGACGATGAAAAACAACCTAATGGAAAACCTCTCGGCGGACTATATCCGTACGGCGATTGCCAAAGGGTTACCGTTCCGCTCGGCGGTGCGCAAGCACGCGCTGCGCAACAGCTTGATCCCGATTGCTAGCCATTTTGGCAACTCGTTGTTGTTCTTTATGACCGGCGCGTTTTTGATTGAAGTCATTTTCAATATCAATGGCATCGGCTTACTGGGCTATGAGTCCATTATGGAGCGCGATTATCCGGTGGTGATGGGCATTGTCGCCATCAATGCGCTATTACTGCTGGCCGGCAATATTATCTCCGATATCTGTGTTGCCTTGGTTGACCCTCGCGTGAAGTTTGGATCTTGATATGTTGACGTTTAGCCCTTTAACTCAAAAGAAAATCCGCAGCTTTAAGCAAATTAAACGCGGTTACTGGTCGTTTATCATCTTGACCACCATGCTGGTGTTGTCGCTGTTTGCCGAGCTTTTTATCAACAGTAAAGCGTTAATGGTCAAATACGACGGTGAATATTATTTCCCGGTACTGAGTGATGTGTACTTGGCGAGCGACTTTGGTCAAGTGGGCACTAGCGAAGCCAACTATCGTCAACTTGCCAAAGCCTTTGCCGCACAAGGCGGTGACAATTATGTGGTGATGCCCCTAGTGCCATGGAACCCACTGGAGCAAGACTTTAGCGGTGATTTCCCGCCGACAGCGCCGAGCGCTGAGCATCAGCATTATCTCGGTACCGATGAGATTGGCCGCGACATTCTCGCTCGCTTGGTGTACGGCTTTCGTATCGCCATGGGGTTTGCGTTACTCACCATGGCCGCTTCCTATGCGATTGGTACAGCCGTTGGCTGTGCGATGGGCTTTTGGGGCGGCAAGTTTGACCTTTTCTTCCAACGCTTTATCGAAATCTGGTCGATGGTGCCGTTTTTGTACGTGATCATGATTTTGGTTTCGATTCTTCAGCCCACCTTTGCCCTGTTTGTAGGGATTAACGTGCTATTTGGCTGGATGGCGATCACCTGGTATATGCGCACCATGACCTATAAAGAGTCAGCGCGCGATTATGTGATGGCCGCGAGGGCGCTGGGGGCGTCGACCAGCCGGATCCTTTTCCGTCATATTTTACCGAACACCATGGTGATGATTGTTACTTTGGCGCCTTTCACCATCGCCCTCAATATTACCGCGCTAACAGCGCTGGATTATCTCGGCCTTGGGCTGATGCCGCCGACGCCCAGTTGGGGCGAGCTGTTGCAGCAAGGCAAATCGAATTTGGACGCACCATGGATTGTTGCGTCCGTAGTGACCTCACTGGTGGTGGTATTGGTGATGGTGACCTTCATTGGTGAAGCGGTGCGCGCGGCGTTCGACCCGAAAAAATTCACCCGTTACGACTAACGTTAAACACAATGTGCAATGTTTGAATCACGATAAGGAAATCACGATGAAAAAACTGATCCTTGCGACCTCAATTTCAATGTTTAGCCTGACTGGCTGGGCGGCGGATTTGCCTGAAAACCTTAATTGGCAAACCAATTGGGATGCACCTAAAATCGGCTCTCCCAACGCCAAACGTGGCGGCGTTTTGCGCTCACACTTAAGCTCCTTTCCCCAGACGCTGCGCACGGTTGGCCCAGACTCCAACTCAGGCCTGCGCAGTTATTTTCTCGATGAAATGCCTTCATTGGTAAAGCGCCACCCAGACACACTGGAATGGATCCCGGATTTGGCCAACGAGTGGGCGTTTGGCGATGATCATAAAACCATCTACTTCAAGCTGAACCCAGAGGCGACCTGGTCGGATGGCGAGCCCGTCACCGCTGATGATTTTGTGTTTATGATGCAGTTCTACCGCTCGAAAGACATTGTTGCGCCTTGGTACAACGAGTACTACACCAACACCATTGGTGGAGTCGAGAAAATTGACCAACACACCATTGCGATATCGACTGCAATAGAGAAAAGCGACGAAGATCTGATGTATACCTTGGGTAGTTTGGTCCCACGTCCCGCGCACTTTTACGCCAATCCGCGTAAAGATGAAAACCAAGACGGCATTGCCGACGACTTTGTACGTCGCTATAACTTCAAAGCGACCCCCACCGTGGGCCCGTACGAGTTAGCGCGGGTGCAAAAAGGCCGTAGCGTCACCTTTGAGCATGTGGATGACTGGTGGGGCTACACCAACCCCTATTATCAGCACCGTTATAACGTCGATAAGATCCGTCTGCGGGTGATCCGGGATAACGATATCGCCATGAAGCACTTTGAAAAAGGCAACTTGGATGTGTTCGATTTGCTATTACCGGATGTGTGGCACGACAAAACCCAATCTGAACCTTATAAAAAAGGCTACATCACCAAATTCTGGGGCCACAACGAATTACCGGTTGGCGCGGGCGGTTTATGGATGAATACGGCTATGCCGCTGCTCGATGATATCAATGTGCGCAAAGGCATCCTCTATGCCACGGACTTTGATGGCATGATTGAAAATATTACCCGTGGTGACTACTCACGCAAGCCACATGCAATGGGGCATGGTCATGGTGAGTACGACAACGATGGTGCGACACCGCCAGCGTTTGACCCTGAAAAAGCGATCAGCTATTTCGAAAAAGCTGGCTTTGACCAAGTGGGCCCCGATGGCATTCGTATTAACGACAAAGGCGAGCGTTTAAGCTTTGCGATCACCTATGGATATCAACACCACACCCCACGCATCGCTTACTTGAAAGAGCAAGCGAAAAAAGCAGGGTTGGACTTTACCATTCACCTGGTTGATGGCTCATCGGCGTTTAAATACATACTGGAGAAAAAGCATCAGCTGGCGTTTCTCAATATGGGCACCTCAGAAATCCCGGCCTATTGGGAATACTTCCACTCGGATAACGCTAATAAAAAGCAAACCAACAACCACACCAATTACAGCTCCCCGGCGTTGGATAAGCTGATCATGGCGTACAAAACCGAGTTCGACATGGCGAAGAAATACCAGCTGTCGCACCAGATCCGCGCTAAGATCTCAGAAGCCAGTGTGATTGTACCTGGGTACATGGTGCCGTATGTGCGTCAAGGTTTTTGGCGTTATGTACAAATCCCAGACAACGCAATGACCAAGCGCACCGAAAAAATGGTCACCAGTGGCCGCGTGATGGGCTTTGGTACCTTCTGGATTGATGAAGAGATGAAAGACGCCACCGAAGAGGCCATGGACGACGACAAAGCCTTTGAGCCGGTGACTATCATTGATGACAGATACAAGCTGTAGGGGCGATTATGACGCAGGATGTCATTCTTTCGGTTAAGGATTTGACCGTTAATTTTACCACTGACGACGGCCCCCGTGAGGTACTTCACGGGGTAAGCTTTGACGTAAAAGCCGGGCGCACGCTCGGCTTGGTGGGCGAATCAGGCAGTGGCAAAAGTGTCACAGCAATGTCAATCATGGGCCTGCTCCCTAAGCCCTACGGCCAGGTGACGGGCGGCGAAATCTTGTACCGCGGGACCGACTTGGTGACCTTGCCCGCCAAAGAGCGCTACGCGATGCGTGGCAATCGGATCTCGATTATCTTTCAAGACCCGATGACGGCACTGAACCCGGTGCATACCGTGGGTCGGCAAATCAATGAAGTTTTGATGCTACACCGCCCAGAGCTGGATAAAAAAGCGCGCGCGGCGTGTGCGCTCGATATGCTGGCCAAGGTGAAAATCCCGATGCCAGAAAAGCGACTGAACGAGTACCCGCATAACCTATCCGGTGGGATGCGTCAGCGGGTAATGATCGCCATGGCACTGGCCTGCAAACCCGATATCTTGATTTGTGATGAGCCAACCACCGCCTTGGATGTGACGGTGCAGGCCTCGATTTTGGACTTGATTAACGAGCTGCAAGAAGAAACCGGCATGGCGGTGATTTTTATCACTCACGATCTGGGGGTAGTCGCCGAGGTGTGTGACGATGTGGCGGTGATGTACGACGGCCAAATTCGTGAACGGGCGGATATTTTCACCCTCTTTGATCACCCATCCCATCCGTATACCAAGCGTTTATTGGGATTAATGCCGGGGCGTCATCATCAACCCAAACAGATGATTGATATTCGCCCGTTGGAAGCGTTTGATGCCGCGCCATCATCCCCGTAGTTGCAGGAGAACGCGATGAGCAAGGAAGTCCTCAGAGTAGAAAACCTGAAGCAGTATTTTGTCTCGGGCAAAGGCCTGCTTCGTCAAGGCTACACCATTAAAGCCGTCGATGGCGTATCGCTCTCGGTGTCCCAAGGTGAAACGCTCGGGCTGGTGGGTGAGTCGGGGTGTGGCAAAAGCACCCTTGGCCGTACCATGCTTAAGCTGTTTGAGCCTACCGAAGGGAACATTTTCTTTGAAGGTAAAGACATCACCCATTTATCGCCACGTCAGATGCGGCCACTGCGTAAAGATATGCAGATTGTCTTTCAAGATCCGCTCGAGTCGCTAAACCAGCGTCACACCATCGGCGGGATCTTAGAAGAGCCCTTTATTATTCACAATATAGGCACCGCGAAAGAGCGCCGCCAATGGGTACTTGAGCTGCTAGATAAAGTCGGATTGCCCCACGATGCGGTAAACCGCTACCCGCATGAGTTTTCGGGCGGTCAGCGCCAGCGGATTGGTATCGCGCGGGCGATTGCCCTTAAACCGAAACTGCTTATTTGTGACGAATCCGTCTCCGCCTTGGATGTATCGGTGCAGGCCCAGATTCTTAACCTGTTGCTGAAACTCCAGCAAGAGATGAACTTGGCGATGATTTTTATCTCCCACGACTTATCGGTGGTTCGTCATATCTCCGATAAAGTGGCAGTGATGTACTTTGGTCATGTGGTGGAAGAGGGTCCGACCGAAACCGTCTATCATCAGCCGCAGCACGAGTACACGCAAAAGCTACTCTCTGCCATTCCGATCACCCACCCCAAATATCGCAAACACAAGCGCCGCGCTGAGCAACCAGCCGCTGATGCGGACATTCAGCACGAGTCGGTGGGCGAAAAAAAGCCTGAAACCACCCGCTAGTTCTGTTTCCCCACCCTGTTTCAGGGTGGGCATCGGCTCATGCTTGCGCTTTTTGCCGAGGACGCTAGCCCGATAACCGCCAATGTGGTGTGTCTCACACTTCTTCCTCTTTGCTTTATCCTTGTGACAAATTAATCAGTAAGTGTGAGTGCGATCTCTGTTCATGCATCAGTGTTACCGGTAACTTTGCAGCGTAGAAGGTTGGTAACATAACAATTACATCCAGCGTTTCGACCACTCGCATTCCAGCTTGATGGAATAAATGGAAATAAAACAAGGACATCCTACTATGAAAGCAATAACGAAAACCCTGCTCGCTGCCTCTGTCTCTGGCTTGTTCTCTGTGTCAGCGATGGCGGCGGATTTTAATCTGAAAATCCAATCGTCTGATCCCTCAGGTGATCTCAACTTTAAGGTTCAGCAGCGCTGGGCTGACCGTGTGGAGACCATGTCTGATGGCCAAATCAATATTGATTTATTGCCTGTCGGCTCTGTGGTGAAACACACCGAGACGCTCGGGGCGATAAAAATGGGGATCCTGGACGGCCATGTCACTGCCACGGGCTACTTTTCCGGCAAAGATCCGGCCTTTGGCTTGATTGGTAATATGGTCGGTGCTTGGTCCGATACCACCCAGCTGCTGCAATACATGAATTACGGTGGCGGGAATGAGCTGATGACCGAGCTTTACGCCCCGTATGGTGTGCAGTTTGTAGGCGCATCGACCACGGGCGTTGAGTCGTTTATTTCCAAAAAACCGATTGACGGCGTGGCTGATCTTAAAGGACTCAAGCTGCGTGCCCCAGAAGGCTTGGTGCAGCAAGTGTTTGCCGCCGCTGGCGCCACACCGGTTAACTTGCCGGGCTCGGAAGTGTTTACCGGTCTGAGCAAAGGGGTGATTGATGCGGCCGATTACACCGTGTTTTCCACCAACCAAAAAGCGGGCATGAATGATATTGCACCGCACCCAGTGCAGCCAGGCTTCCACTCGTTGCCACTGATCGATATCTCTATCGCGCAGAAAAAATGGGACAAGATGCCAGAAGACTTGCAGACCATTTTGAAAACCTCGGTGCGGGATTTTTCTTACGACATGACCACCCAACTGAAAATGGCAGATATGGCAGCCGTGAAAGAGGCCAAAGCCAACCCAGAGATCACCATTCATGATTGGTCGGATGAAGAGCGCAAGAAGTTTCGTGAAATCGCCAAAACCCAATGGAAAGTGTTTGCCGAGCGCTCACCGAATGCACAAAAAGTGTATGACTCAGTCACTGAGTTCTTAGAAACCAATGGCTTGTTGTAAGCATTCATCCTTGTCTTGCCAGTGATAGGAGGGCGCTGCCCTCCTGATTGTGGACCCATTTTATGACTGAACAAACGCCTCATACCCCGCCCGAGCCCGACGAGCACCCAAGAAACGTACTCGATAGGGCGATCATTAAGGTAAGCCATTTATTAAGTTGGCTATTTATCGCCACCGTTTTTATCTCATTTTACGAAGTGGTGATGCGTTACCTGTTTGATTCGCCCACCACCTGGGTGCATGAAACTGCCTCATTTATCGGCGGCTCCTTGTTCATTATCGGTGGTATTTATGCCTTTGCGGCCAATCGCCATGTGCGTGTGGTCTTAGTTTACGACGCGGTGTCGTCACAAACGCGCAAATACCTCAACCTGGTTCATCACCTCGTCGGACTCGCGTTTGCCAGCATGCTGGCCTATTCATCCTACTCGCTTGCCAAGGAAGCCTGGTTTGCACCTTGGGGCGAGCTACGACTTGAGACCTCAGGGTCTGTGCTCAATGCGCCCTATCCGGCGCTGCTTAAAGGGCTGATTTTTATCGCGCTGTGCATTCTTGTGCTCCAGTTTGTATTGCATCTCATCCAAGAGCTTATGGGGCTGAGGAACAAAGACGATGTTTGATTTATCTTCGATTGGACTAGCGTGGGGAAGCCTGCTCATGCTGGTGATGCTGATTGGACTGCTGCTCACTGGGATGCAATTGGCGTTTGTGTCTGGGTTTGTGGCGATCTTTTTTACCCTCTTTTGGTTTGGCCCCGAGGCGATGCCATTAATTGCCAGCCGTACCTACAGTTTTGCCTCTGGTTACGTCTTTTTAGCCGTGCCGATGTTCGTATTGATGGCAGCACTGCTTGACCGGTCAGGCATTGCCAAAGACCTTTTCGATGCCATGAAGTCCCTAGGGCGCAAGGTGAGAGGCGGGGTCGCGGTACAAACCATTTTAGTCGCGGTGTTGCTGGCTTCTATGTCTGGCGTGATTGGCGGTGAAACCGTGCTATTGGGGATCTTGGCGTTACCGCAAATGCTCCGCCTTGGTTATGATCGCAAACTGGCGATCGGGACCACGTGCGCAGGGGGCGCGCTCGGGACCATGCTGCCGCCCAGTATCGTACTGATTATCTACGGTATGACCGCCAGTGTATCGATTGGTGATTTGTTCAAGGCATCCTTTCTCCCCGCCTTTATTCTCGCCGCTTGTTACATCGCTTACGTGTTGATTCGTTGTAAGTTAAACCCGTCACTGGCGCCGATCCCAAGCGACAGCGGCGAAGACGATGAGCCGCAAGTGAGCTACTTTAAAGCGCTGTTTTTCCCACTTTTCTCGGTAGCCGTGGTACTTGGCAGTATTTACACTGGAGTGGCCTCGGTCACTGAAGCCTCGGCGCTAGGGGTTGTGGGGATCATGCTGTCTGCGATTGTCCGTGGTGAGATGAATCTTTCGATGCTCAAAGAGAGCGCAATTGCCACTATGCGCACCTGCGGGATGATCATGTGGATTGGCATTGGTGCCAGCGCCCTGGTGGGAATCTACAACTTGATGGGCGGGATTGATTTTGTTGAACAAGTGATCCTGAGCCTAAGTGGCGGCAGTGCAATAGGTACCTTGCTTATCATGATGGTGATCTTACTCGTCTTAGGGATGTTTTTAGACTGGGTCGGGGTGGCGCTGTTAACCATGCCGATTTTTGTGCCCATCATCACCGGGCTTGGTTTTGACCCCATTTGGTTCGGGGTGGTGTTCTGCCTCAACATGCAGGTGTCGTTCCTTTCGCCGCCATTTGGACCCGCTGCCTTTTATCTTAAATCGGTCGCCCCGAAAGACATTAGTCTTGGTGAGATTTTTACCTCACTCCTGCCTTTTATCGCCCTGCAAGTGTTCGTGCTGTCATTGGTGATTATCTTCCCTGAGTTGGCAATGTGGTGGCAATGATCATGGTATTAAAACAGCAATATCGAGTTCTCAAGGTGTTATCGCTAGCGTGTGGCTTGGCTAAGGGTTGTGGTGTGCAATGAAAGTAAAAAAACTATTAATCATGGGGGTTTCAGGGTGCGGCAAAAGCCTGATTGGCAGTGAAATTGCCCGTGCACTCGACCTGCCTTTTTATGACGGTGATGATTATCACCCTGCTGACAATGTAGAAAAAATGCGGCAAGGGATCCCACTGACTGATGCTGACCGCAGCGGTTGGTTACGTACTTTGAACCGTCTGTACACCGACAATGAGGCAGCGGTGATTGCTTGCTCAGCATTAAAGCCGGAATACCGCGACGTTCTGCGACAAAACAACCCAGAGTTAGTGATTGTCTACCTGCAAGGGGATTACGCTACGATTTGGTCGCGGCTACAAAAACGGGCTAACCATTATTTTCATGGTGAGGCCATGCTGCGTAGCCAATTTGACGCCTTGGTCGAGCCCAGCGCTGAAGAGGCCTTGTTTGTCGATATCTCTTACCCCGTCGATACTGTGGTCGCGCACGCGTTGCAACAAATAAAGGAGATGGAGTCATGATGCCATCACAGATAGGTCTGGTTGGATTAGGTGTGATGGGGAAAAGCCTGGCTTTAAACCTTGTCGATCACGGCTTTAATGTCGCAGGCTTTGATATTGACCCGCACCACCGGCAAGCGGCGCATGAGGCCGCGTTACCCCTCAATCAGGCATCGGACAAGGGGCAGCTAACGGTGGTTGATTCGCTATCTCAGCTGCTGACCAGTTTGCAAACGCCGCGCGTTATCGCCTTGTCGGTGCCTGCCGGCGAGGTGGTCGACACGGTGATCCGTGAGTTGCTAGCAGCGGGGCTCGCACCTGACGATATTGTTATCGACACCGGCAACAGCCTGTGGACGGATAGCGAAAGACGCGCCCGCGACTACCAAGGGAAATTGCGATTTTTTAACACCGCCATTTCCGGCGGGGAAGTGGGCGCTCGCACCGGCCCCTCGCTGATGGCCAGTGGCGATGCGTCAGCGTGGGCGCAGGTTAAACCCATGTGGTTGGCGATTGCGGCAAAAGTGGATCACGCCGGTCAGCCTGTGGGCCAGTTTGAGCAGGGTGAGCCGTGTGCCGCTTATTTGGGCGGGGCGGGTGTGGGTCATTATGTCAAAATGGTACATAACGGCATTGAATATGCGGACATGCAGTTAATTGCCGAAGCGTACCACTTTATGTCGCAAGCACTAGGGCTGTCGGCGGTGGAAATTGGCCAATGTTTTGCTCGTTGGAACCAAGGGCCACTCAATAGCTACTTGATGGCAATCAGCGCCGAGATCTTGCAAACCCCAGACCCTATCACAGGTAAGCCGTTCGTCGAGGTGGTGCTGGATAAAGCCGGCCAAAAGGGAACAGGCATGTGGACGGCAGTGAATGCGCTGCAAACCGGTGTCGCGGCTCCAACCATTGCCCAGGCGGTGTTTGCTCGCGCCCAAAGTGGCTTAAAAACGGTGCGATTGGCGGCAGCGAGAACTCGCATAAACCTAACGTCTGTTGCGTATGATGATATTGATACCCAGCTTGAAAACCTGCACGACGCCCTGTATTGCGCCAAATTATCGGTGTATGCCCAAGGGTTTGACCTGATCAACACCACCGCGCAGCAACAAGGCTGGACACTGGACTTTGCGCAAATTGCCAAGATTTGGCGCGCAGGGTGCATTATCCGCGCGCAATGTTTAAGCGAGATTGCCAGCGCGTATCAACAGACGCCAGATGTCGCTAATTTACTTCTTGTCGCGCCCTTTGCCGAAGCGATGAACCGCCAAGCTCCCGGCTGGCGTGCGACCGTTGCCAGTGCCGCGCAAGCGGCGGTACCTATTCCCGCGATGGCGGCGTCATTGAGTTATTTTGATGCCCTGTACAGCGAGGTGTTACCCGCTAACTTGCTTCAGGCTCAGCGCGACTATTTTGGCGCTCATGGCTATGCACGCGTGGATGACGATGAGTCACGCCAGTACCATTTGACCTGGAGTGAGCAGCCAAAGCGCCAACAAACACGATAATAGGAGGTGCGCTGTGATGGGCGCGCCTTTTTGTTACACGTAACAACAAAAAGGCCCAAAGAGTGGGTATGATGGAGCCAAAACAAGACTGCATCAACGAAAGACCCAGATGGCGAATAAGAAAAAGCGACCGACATTACAAGACATTGCCGATCGAGTCGGCGTCACCAAAATGACAGTAAGCCGCTGTTTACGCGATCCGGCGATGGTCTCGGACGCCGCCCGTGAAAAAATCCAATTGGCGGTAGAGGAGCTGGGTTATATTCCCAACCGCGCCCCCGATATTCTTTCTAATGCGAAATCCCACGCGATTGGCGTACTGGTGCCTTCGCTGACCAACCAAGTCTTTGCCGAAGTGATCCGCGGGATTGAATCGGTCACCTCACCAGAGGGCTATCAAACCATGATTGCCCACTATAGCTATAGCGCCGCGCTTGAGGAGCAGAGCATTGAGTCTTTGCTCTCGTATAACGTCGATGCGATCATTTTGTCGGAAAATGTCCATACCGACAGAGCGCGCAAAATGCTGCAAACCGCCTCGATTCCGGTGATTGAAATCATGGATAGCGTGTCGCCACGCCTCGAGCAAGCGGTCGGTTTTGACAACACCAAAGCCTCGCGGGATATGACCAACGCCCTGATTGAAAAAGGGCGCCAATGCATTGCGTATTTTGCCGCCCGTATGGATGAGCGCACGCGCTTAAAGCTTGAGGGTTATCATCAAGCGATTGCTCAAACCCAGCAAACGCCGATCAGCCTGCAAACTGAAGACGCCTCGTCATTTACCTTAGGGGCCAAGTTACTCGGCCAGATCCTTGAGTTACATCCCGAGGTGGATGGCATTGTTTGCACCAACGATGACCTGGCGATTGGCGCTTTATATGAATGCCAACGACGCGGGATCAAGGTGCCGGAACACATTGCGATTGCCGGTTTTCACGGTCACGACATCAGCCAAGCCATGCTCCCCAAACTGGCGACAGTGATCACCCCCCGAGAAGAAATCGGCCGCGTCGCCGCCACCGAGCTTATCTCCCGACTCCGCGGCGCCGACACCTGGCCGAGCCACATCGATCTTGGCTACCGCATCGAACACGGGGAGAGTATTTGAGGCAGTAGCCATGGCACAGCGGTGAGGCGTTGTCTGTGAACGCGTTAACCGCTATTTATCGCCAGTGTGAGCCTGGTTGCCAGCAAACGTACGAGCAAGCAAATCGCACTTGCGCCAGAGGCGATGATGCGGCATCACGCTATCTTCATCAATATTGCGAAGCCTACCCGTCTCACGGTGATTCTGCGGCGGTTTAAGCGGTTTGTGGCAGCCTAATAGCCGTCGTAAAGCACTGTTAAATCGCTTGAGCGATTTGCTTAAATGGTTGGGGCCACCTCAGGCAGACCCAGTGTTGTTAGCAAAAAATACTTTTAAGTTTTGATTGGCTAAAAGCCTTTATGTGCTTCTATAGGTCTACACATTGTTACCTATAGAGTAACTTTGTGTAGACCATTTTCTTGCGCTGGTTTAATAATAGGTCTACGCTAAGTGAGTTATTTGGTAATTTAGTGTAGACCTATGGCAAAGTCTGATGAGCTACTAAACGTATTCGCAAAAGCGGTTCGCGCTGGCGGAGGCGTTCACAGTGCAGCTGAGCTTGCTTTTATGTTGGGTGTGCCCTGTGATCCTGCTTTTAGAAAACTCCTCGCAGATAGCGTAAAAAAGGGCTTGCTAAGACGAGTGGTGAAAGGGGTCTATGAAAGTATGATTACTCCCCCTGAGCCTGAGACAGCTATTTATAAAATCATCAAAAAGTTACGTAGTGGGGTATTGAATTACATTAGCTTGGAAAGCCAGCTCAGTCATACCGGTGATATTTCGCAAATTGTGATGGGCAGGACCACGGTAGTGACTAAAGGTCGAAGTGGTTGTTTTAATACGCCTTATGGCGTGATCGAATTTACCCATACTAAAAGGCCAGTCGAAAAAATCGCCCCTAATTTATACTATGACCCCGACATCCAAATGTATCGCGCATTCAAAGAACAAGCGATTGCAGATCTAAAGCACTGCCGCCGCAATCTACATATGCTGGAGAGCTAAGTATGGGTGAGCGTGTAGGAGATAGCGTATGCTGAAGCAACAAATTCGCCAAATCGTACAGTCAAACCCTGACTATGCATCAGTCACGCCCGTGATCGAAAAAGAGATCTTGCATCATGACATTATGGATGTGTTGATCAAGCAAGGCGTTCTGCAGCGATTAACCTTTATTGGCGGCACCTCCCTACGCATGTGCTACAACAGCAGTCGATTGTCAGAAGATCTTGATTTCAACGGTGGCCACTTCTTTTAAGCTCATCCCCATCTCTCGGTAGCGGTGCACTTTTTGGTGACGTTCGATATCGGGTTGGCGTCCTTTGTACTTGCCGGCTTGTTTGGCGGCGGCAATGTCTTGTTGCTGTCGGGCGCGACGGGTGAATTGGCCGTATACCTCTACTTTCCTTTGCGGTATTGGTTTTTCTGTGCTGGTAGGTTGAGAGGTTTTTCAAAGGGCAAAAGATATAGTGTATGGCCGGTTTTCGAATCGGATATAAGTATACTGTGCGGTAAATCACAAAAAAATCATTTATAAGATAAATGTTTTATTGACCCAAATCGGGTCACAGGGGTCATCGGACATTATGGCGGGGATGTTCCTTCTCATAAGGTAGAAATCGTCTCAGAGCGTCTTTTAGGGGGCTTTCTGTGGTAGAAAACCAATGGTTTTACTGCGGGAGGAGGTCGATAAAAGAACAGGGAGGTGACAGTTTGACACCCCTGTCGACAGGTCTTACATTCGACCTTGTAAAGTTACTTTACAGATTTAATAAGAGATAAAGTGATATCTAGGATGCACGACCTAGATATTGCGAAAATTTAAGCCTACTCGGTATTCCGAGTGGGCATTTTGTGTTTGTTGTAAAAAATGTTATATTAAAAGTAAGCGGTTGTGAAAAATGACTGCTAATGCCATTGCTCTTGCTTTCGTGCAAATTAAGTGAGGGCTTTGTGTACATCTCTTATTAAATTTTTAAGGTTATTATTATGCAAGATCATGCAACAAAGCCTCGAATTGAGGCCCTGGCTTTTGAGCCAATCACTCTTTCAGATCGTGAAACTGACCACCTTTCTTGGCTCTTCTATCAAGGCTCCAGAGAAACCAAAATGGCTAAGGTCTTCGTAGCCGTCGTTGACACCCCTCTTATCAATACCCATCAAATCAGGATGGTGACTGATATTTCAAATCCTTCTAATGCGATACATGCTATCAACAAAAAGTTGATGAATCATGGTCTTATGATTATGCGCGAAGAGCCAATTGGTGTTCCGCCAAATGGTGATTTTCATTATTGGTACCTGTGTGAAGCGCCTATACAGACGTTACCCGTACAGATGGCGGATAATGATCCACGCATTTAGTGGTCGCTTGAGGATAAAGCCCGTCTCTGCGGGCTTTTTTAGTTTTATCGGTCGCGATCAATCCCGCAGCGGTTACGTTGTTTTTAACTAGTCCTGTGAGCGAGACTCTAAGTCTTTAATGACGACATCAACCATGTCTTGGTTGGTGAGTTTAAACTGGTATTGCAACGGATCGCACTGAGGTCCTTTATCGACTTCGTCGTCGGTTCGAGCATCAATTTGCCAAAGTTTCGTCATCACATAGACCAGTGCTGCTCGTTCATACACGATCAGTTTCGTATCGTGCATAAAGCCAAAATCCATCTTAATGATGTTTTGCTGATCTTCTGGCAGGCTCGGATGTGGGATGAGTAGTAGCGGAACTTGAGTGCTCCACATCTTATCGTTACTCAAGCTTTCTTCATTCGATATCCTGTTGTCTTCATTGGCTTTTACTTCTTTGACCCTAGCAAAGTCAAAGTTTTTAAACACGCCTTCAGGGCTGTCTTTTTTACAACACCCTCGAAAGCTCCACGTTTTGCCGTTAAAGAAAATGGCTAATGGGAAGATTTCACGCCAAGATTCGCCTTTGCTGTGAGCAGAGAAGTAGTTTGCTGTAACCGAGTAGCCACCGGCGATAGCTCGAGTAATGCAAGCTACGTTGTTTACATCAAGGTGGCTGTTGGGGATACCTATCCGTGCGTAGGGAAGCATAGGCTCAGTGAGTATTTTGTTTTTATTAAACCCATTGGCGAGCATGCCTAATGCTGTATCCGCAGAGAGATCCAGAAAAGGTTTAAAAGTATCCGATTTTATTGTATTAGCACGTTTTTTCCTGTTGTAGCCCATGTTGCCAGGGAAGCGATCGGTATACATTTTCATCATTTTGGATGATGCTGCTTCTGCTAAGCCAAACATGTTTTTTAAGTCAGAGCGGTTAATCATCCCCGTGAACTGCAGCTTAAAATCGATATAAGCCATGCGCTCAGCCAGGGAGACGTCCTCTGCTTTTAAGTCTCGATACGTGGTCATGATATAGCCCTCTTTCTTTCCTCGATTGTAACAGAAAACCTAACGCACGTATTTAAATTGTAGGTGGCAAGATTATTTTTAACTAAAAATTAGATCTATGCATTGAATAAAAAAAGAGGATTGGTTAATGTGTGATCAATCCATGCTAAAGACGAAAAAGGAGGAAAGTATGGCTAAAAATGGTGTATCTGGCGATAACCGCCGACACGGTGCAGTAAGAGAGCGCTCTCAAACTCAAACGGCTTCAGGGCATTGGGTGAAGCGAGATGCGAACACTGGTCGCTTTATGAACGTAAAGCGGGATGGAAGCCCGTTTAAGGGGGTAAGAAGAGAGAAATAAAAAGGCATATCTACGCCAATAGATATGCCTATTTACCGTTGAGATGGGGTTTTGCTTGCGCCAACAAGCAAAATAGCTCTACTACTGAGAGGTCCCAGGCTCTGAGGTGTGTACTATTTCAATACGATTCAATAATACGCACAAACTCGGCCTATCTCAACTCATGGGGATCCCTCTCTCATTAAAATGAGGAGTATCTCATGAAAAACGGCGTTCGCTTTCCGAAAGCAAGAAAGAAAAAAGTGGTGCCTGTAATGGCTTACCCACGCTTTCGTTTCGGTCGCTGGGAGCACGTAGTTTCCCACTACCGTTCCCTACCCAACTGATAAATACTAAGGGCGCTAAGGCGCCCTATTTTTTCGCCAAAATCCGACACACTTGCGATCGGCTGTATCCGGTAGCGTCGGCCACTTCTTTTAAGCTCATCCCCATTTCTCGGTAGCGGTGCACTTTTTGGTGGCGCTCGCTGTCGGGTTGGCGCCCTTTATATTTTCCGGCTTGTTTGGCGGCCGCAATACCTTGTTGCTGTCGGGCGCGACGGGTTTCGTAATCCTTTCTGGCCATGGCGGCCATAAAGTCAATCAGCATGTTGTTTATCGCATCAAGCACCGCACTCATGATCGGGTCGTGTTGCGCGGTTTGGGTTTGCAGCGCTTGCTGGCCGAGCGAGGCTTATTGTCGTCATAGCCATTGGTGACGTCGCGTAGGCTCTCGTTAATATCGACGGGATGGACTTTGTCCAATTCCACTTTTTCGATGCGCCAGCCACCTCACGCTCGTACAGGCTCTTTTCTTTTTGGTGAGACGCGATCTCTCGTTTGCGAAGCGCGTAGTAGTCGGCGTAAAGATCATTAAGTGTTTTGAAGGGGTTTTGGTTAACCTTGTGCCGCTCCTGAACCGGATCAGCCCCCTCACGCTTGATCGCCAACCTCAGTTTCGCCGCCTCATCACGAGCATCTGCCAGTGACCAGTCCTCAACCTTACCGATGGTGTATTCCCGCCGGAGCTTTGTGGCCGGTGTGGTGTAACGCAGCATCCAGTAGGCATCGCCGCGCTTTGGTGTCATTAGGTAGAGGCCGTTACCGTCGGCATGCCGAACAGATGGCTTTTCTCGGATAAGTTTCTTGACGGTTTTGTCGTATAGCTTGCCCATTTTCGTGCCTCAAAAAAATGGGGAGTACAATCTCGCTAATACAATGTAGCGAGAAAATACTCCCCAATCTACTACCCAAACTTGGCAGAGCTTACACGAACGCCATGACCATCAAAATATAATAAATTTATGATTATAATAATGTTTATGACATGGGTGAACAGTCATAAACATTATTCAATATTCTGGATCTGCTCGCGCATTTGCTCGATAAGCACTTTGAGCTCGACGCCGGAGGCGGTGATTTCGGTGCTGATTGATTTGGAGGCGAGGGTGTTAGCTTCGCGGTTGAACTCTTGCATCATAAAGTCCAAGCGTCGGCCGCAGGCGCCGCCTTTTTTGAGGATTTTATGTGCTTCTGAAACGTGTGAGTCCAAGCGGTCAAGCTCTTCTGCAACATCCACTTTTTGCGCTAGCATCACCATTTCTTGTTCAACGCGGGCTGGGTCGAGTTCCACTTGTGCTTCTTCTAAGCGCGTGGTTAAACGTTCACGCTGCCACTCAATCACGGTGGGCATCTTTTCACGCACTTTGATCACTTCGGCGCTAATGGCATCGAGTCGTTGCTCAATCAGGGCTTTCATGTTCTCGCCTTCGCTGGCACGTGCGGCGATAAAGGCATCGAGTGCTTCATCAAGACCAGCTAATAAGGCGCGGTGTAGCTCGTCGGTGTCTTGCTCCGGTGCTTCCATCACGCCTGGCCAGTTCAGGACTTGAAACGGATTGATGTTGCCTTCACCCGCGGTCTCTTTCACCCACTTGGCGGCGTGAATCACTTGCTTGGCCAAGGCTTCATTGATGGTGAGCTTATCTTGGCTGGCTTGTGAGGTATCAAAGCGCAGGTTGCATTCCACTTTGCCGCGGGCTAGGCGCTTGCGAAAACGCTCGCGTACCACAGGCTCAAGGCTACGTAGCTGCTCAGGCATGCGAATGTAGGTTTCGAGATAGCGCTGGTTAACGGAGCGGATTTCCCAAACCGCGTTGCCCCAATCGCCCTTGAGTTCTTGACGGGCGTAGGCGGTCATACTGTGGATCATGTGTACCTGCTCTTGTGTGCTGAAGGTGAATGGCAAAGATTATACGCATCCATACCCTTGCCGTCAGCTGTCTTGGTCTGTGGGGTGGACAGGGATCGCAAGCGAGCGGAGAAACACGTATAATCGCGACCACATTCTGTCAGTCAATAAGGTAACTTGCATGCGCCCAAGTGGAAGAGCACTCGACCAAATTCGTCCCGTTAGCTTTACCCGCGGTTTTACGGCCCACGCAGAAGGCTCTGTGTTGGTGTGCTTTGGTGATACCAAGGTGATCTGTAACGCCACGATTGAAGAGGGCGTGCCGCGCTTTTTGAAAGGCAAGGGCCAAGGTTGGGTGACCGCCGAGTATGGCATGTTGCCACGAGCGACCCACACCCGTAACCGTCGTGAAGCGTCAAGCGGTAAACAAGGTGGCCGTACCGTCGAAATTCAACGTTTGATTGGGCGCAGCTTGCGCGCCGCGGTCGATTTAAAAGCACTGGGTGAGCGTACCATTACCGTTGACTGTGATGTGATTCAGGCCGACGGTGGCACACGCACCGCATCCATTTCTGGGGCGAGCGTGGCCCTGGCAGACGCGCTTAACGCGCTGGTACGCGAGGGCAAGCTTGCCGCTAACCCGATGCGTGGCCATGTGGCCGCTGTGTCGGTGGGTATTTATCAGCAAACGCCGATTTGCGACCTTGAATACGTGGAAGACTCGGCGGCAGATACCGATATGAATGTGGTGATGCTCGAAGATGGCCGCATGATTGAGGTGCAAGGCACTGCCGAGGCCGAGCCGTTTACCCCCGATGAGCTAAACGCGATGCTCGCACTGGCCAGTAAGGGCATTGATGACATTGTCGTCGCGCAAAAATCGGCACTCGCCGACGCCTAACAAATTAAGTAGCTCCCGCATCGGGGGCTATTTTTTTATCTATCCGACCCCAGGGTGGCATGTGGCGTGTCACCGAGATAACCAAGAGAGGAACGAATGAAAGCCTATCAGCGCCAGTTTATTGAGTTTGCCTTAGAGCGTGAGGTATTAAAGTTTGGCGAGTTTACCCTTAAATCAGGGCGGAAAAGTCCGTACTTTTTTAATGCCGGCTTGTTTAACACCGGACGCGATTTGGCAAAGCTGGGTGAATTTTATGCGGCCGCGTTGATGGATGCAGGGATTGATTACGATGTGTTGTTTGGTCCTGCTTACAAAGGGATCCCGATTGCGACCACCACCGCGGTAGCGCTCGCGGCGCATCATGATGTGGATACGCCTTATTGCTTTAACCGTAAAGAGGCCAAAGACCATGGTGAGGGCGGCAACTTGGTCGGCAGCGCGCTGAGTGGCCGTGTGATGTTGGTGGATGATGTGATCACCGCCGGTACTGCCATTCGCGAGTCAATGACACTGATTCAAGCGCAGGGGGCGCAGCTTGCTGGGGTGTTGGTGGCAATTGACCGCCAAGAGCGTGGCCAAGGAGAGTTGTCGGCGATCCAAGAAGTAGAGCGTGACTTTGGTTGCCAGGTGGTGTCTATCATTAGCTTATCGGACTTGGTCACTTACCTAGAGCAAAGCCAAGCCGATCCGGCTCAGTTGACGGCGGTGAAAGCGTACCAGGCGAGCTACGGGATTTAAGTTGCGTGCGTGCAGCCGGCAGAGCCATTTAGCTGAGCCTGTTGCACGACACCCGTTGCACTACGCCAGTTGCACTGCGCTCGTTGCACTACGCCATTTACTGCAGTTGGTTGGTGAGCAGTTGCCAGTATTGCTCGAAATTGGCAGTCGGCAGCTGCTTAAATGATGAGCGCACGTAGCGACAAAAGCCGCCTTCCACTTGGCTAATCAATTGGCTGGCGAGCACTGCTTCATCCAATGGGAACCCTTTCCCTTCGCGTAAACGACGCTCGCGCAGTACTTGCTTTAGCTGCGCCTCGACGCGTTCAAACAGCTGGTTGATCCGCGCTTGTAATCTATCTTGCTCAAACATCAAGGCATGACCTGTCATGATGCGCGTGAGCCCCGGGTTGCGCTCGCCAAAGGCCAGCAGCAATTGCAAAATCAGTTTGAGGCGCACCAAGGTATCCTTTTCTTCCTCAATGATCAGATTGATGCGGGATAACAGGGAATCTTCGATAAACTCGATGAGCCCCTCAAACATCCGCGCTTTACTGGGGAAGTGGCGATAGAGGGCTGCCTCAGACACCCCGACTTGCTCGGCGAGTTTGGCCGTGGTGATGCGTTGGCTGCCTTGGTTGGATTCCAGCATTTGCGCGAGCGCTTGAAGGATCTCTTCGCGGCGATTACTTTTTTTTGGGGCTGCCATGGATGCGATTCCTTTGTCTTTTTATCTGTCACACTGGCGACCGGTAAAGGAGGCATCATGGAGAGGTGTCGCCATGTGTGGATTTTTCCCCTATCTTAGCGACGAGGTCTCTGTATTAAAAGCAAAAAGCGTGGCCATGGCGCACGCTTTTGAACTTGTATTTTGGCGATAAGTAGGTTGCCCTCTCACCCGCGTCAGTGCTCATCCTGGATGGTTTGCTGTAAATAGCGTGCATGTATGTGCGTCATCACTTCGTCGGCTAATGTACGTTTTTCCGCGACAGGTAGGGCCTTGTCTCCCCCAGGCCAGAACAGGTGTAAGGCATTTCGATCGCTGTTAAAGCCTTGGTCGGACTGTGACACATCGTTCGCACAAATCATATCAAGCTTTTTGCGCGCCAGCTTGTCACGCGCGTAGGCCGCGACATCTTGGGTTTCGGCGGCAAAGCCGACCGTAAATGGACGATGTGACGTTAAGCCCGCAACCGAAGAAATAATATCGGGGTTTTTTACCATGGTGACCGTCATCGCGTCTTTATCCACTTGCTTTTTCATCTTCTGTTCGGCGATGTGTTGTGGACGGTAGTCTGCGACCGCGGCACAGCCGATAAAAATATCTTGGTCGGTGATGCTCGCGTGCACCGCATCATGCATTTGTTGGGCGCTGGTGACATCAATACGCGTGACACCTGTCGGCACTGGCAATGCGACTGGGCCAGAGACTAAGGTGATATCGGCCCCTAAACGGGCTGCCGCCTCGGCGAGGGCATAGCCCATTTTCCCTGAACTGTGGTTAGACAGATATCGGACTGGGTCTAGCGCTTCGCGGGTAGGGCCGGCGGTAATCATCACACGCTTGCCTGAAAGCGGTTTGGGGCCGGCCCAACGTTCGCATTCAGCTACTAAGGCCAGCGGCTCGAGCATGCGCCCAAGGCCCACATCGCCGCAGGCTTGCGCGCCACTGTCTGGGCCCCATATCAAGCAGCCGCGTGCACGCAGTCCACGTAAGTTCGCCTGGGTGGCGTGGGCGCGGTACATTTGCTGGTTCATTGCTGGTGCAATCGCCAGAGGCGCATCGGTGGCCAAGCACACGGTAGTGAGCAAATCATTGCCCATGCCCGCGTGGATCCGGGCAATCAAATCGGCAGTTGCCGGGGCAATCAGTACCAAATCGGCCCATTTAGCCAATTCTATGTGCCCCATAGAGGCCTCAGCCGCGGGGTCGAGTAAGCTATCCGATACCGGATGCCCAGAAACGGCTTGCAGGGTTAATGGCGTAATAAACTCTTTTGCGGCATGGGTCATCACTACCTTGACGGTGGCGCCACGCTCGATGAGGCGGCGGGTGAGATCGGCACACTTATAGGCGGCAATCCCGCCACCCATGCCAAGCAGAATACGTTTACCGGCCAGCGTCTGGGCTGGCTGCTGTGAACTATTGGCCATAATGCTCTGTGTGTTGGAACATGAATGACAAAACCATACCATAATCCTTAGCGCAAAAAGCTTGTTTGAGCGCATGAATCCGCATGGGGTGTGATGCGCGTTGGATGTGATATGGCTAGCGCGTGGCTGAAAGTATTGACGGTGGCACATGATAAAACCACGAGCGCGCCGCAGTTACATGGAAAAGCTATTGCGGCGTGAAAGAGGCTTACTTTAACTGGCGGCAATGTTGAAGAGGAATCACCATGAGCCTAAAAACCTTGCCGCAAGATTGTCGCCCCAGAGAACGCTTGTTAGCACGGGGAGCGGAAAGCCTCTCGGATGCCGAGCTGTTAGCGATTTTTTTACGCACGGGCGTCACAGGGATGAGTGCGGTGGCGCTGGCCGACCATCTGTTGCAGGATTTTGGCTCGCTCCGGGCGCTGATGGGCGCGGACCAAGGGGCGTTTTGTCAGCGAAAAGGACTGGGTAGCGCCAAATATGCTCAGTTACAGGCGGTACTGGAGTTGAGCCGGCGCTATTTAAAAGAAACCTTAAGCAAAACCGACGCATTGACCAGCCCGGACCATACTCGCCGTTATCTCTCGACCTTACTGCGTGACCGGCCTCGCGAGGCCTTTTACGTTTTATTTCTTGATAATCAGCATCGCGTGATAGCCGATGAGCAACTTTTTGAAGGCACGCACAATGCGGCGAGCGTTTATCCACGAGAAATTGTCCGTCGCGCGCTTGAGTTGCATGCCGCAGCACTGATTTTGGCCCATAACCACCCATCGGGCGTGGCAGAGCCGAGCCAGGCAGACCGACATATTACCGATAGAATTGCCAACGCCTTGTCATTCGTGGATGTTCGCGTGCTTGATCACCTAGTGATTGGGGACGGAGATGTGGTATCGTTCGCCGAGCGAGGTTGGTTGTTATCCCCTTAAGGATCGCCATTGGCGAAAAAAACGATCAAAAAGCGCATAAAAGGATCTGCTCGGGACTTGAGCAATGTGAATTCAGTTAGTATAATGCGCCACCTTTGATAGCCTTGACCTTCGACCTGACCTTAACGATGCAGGACTGGCGGACAAGGTTGATATCGAGCCGAAACGATTTTGGAGAGACTTTCATGTCACGAGTATGCCAAGTAACTGGCAAGCGTCCTGTAGTTGGTAACAACCGCTCTCACGCTAAGAACGCCACCAAGCGTCGTTTTCTGCCGAACCTGCAAACTCATCGTTTCTGGGTAGAAGGCGAAAAACGCTTCGTTAAACTGCGCCTATCCACTAAAGGTATGCGCATCATCGACAAAAAAGGCATTGATTCTGTACTGACAGAAATGCGTGCCCGCGGTGAGAACGTATAAGAGGAATTAGAGAATGGCTAAAAACGGCGTTCGTGAGAAGATTCGTCTAGTATCCTCTGCAGGTACTGGTCACTTCTACACCACAGACAAGAACAAACGTAACATGCCTAGCAAATTCGAGATCAAAAAATTTGATCCTGTAGTTCGCAAGCACGTTATGTATAAAGAAGCCAAAATCAAGTAATTTGATTGACGCTTTGAGAAAGACCCAGCTTCGGCTGGGTTTTTTTATAACTAAAATCTGGTCACATTTGCGGTTATACTGCGAAAGACACGCGTAACGTCCTCAGGTGAACCGACATGAAGCTAAAGCGGCAGACATGGAATAACATCCTGATTCTCTCAGTGGTGGTTTTTTTTGGCTTAATGCTGCTGCCAGACTATTTGCGCCATCAACGCCAAGCCCAGGCGACGCCTGAGGGAGTGATAGCGCTGGTTGAGTCGCGCAGTGATGTGCTGTCGTTGCGGTTTTCTCATTTAACCCTGACGCGTACGTTAGAGGGTTGGCAATCGGATAAACCCTTAGTGATTAGCCCGACAGAGCTTGCTCAGCGCTGGCTGGGGCTGACTGGGACACAAATCGATGACACCACCTTGCAGTCGTTGCGACCCCAATTAACGTCTCCCCGTACGTTGGAGCTCACCCGTAGCCCCGACCAAGAGCCCATTCGCATTACCTATTATCAACAACCCCAGTTTTGGTTGATGCAAAACGAAAACGGCCAATGGCTAGCCGTGTCAGTGGATAGTCGGTATCTTTTCCCGCTATCAAAGTCGTAAATATTAAGAGCTGTGTTATGCCCGAGTTACCTGAAGTAGAAGTAAGCCGTTTAGGTATCATGCCGTATGTCGAAGGGCAAACGGTCACCGAGATTACCATTCGTCAGCCCAAGCTACGTTGGCCTATTCCCGAAACGTTACAACAGTTAAAGGGTCAGGTGATCCGTCGGGTGACCCGTCGGGCCAAGTATCTTTTATTGGAGACGGATGTCGGTACGGCGATTGTGCATTTGGGGATGTCAGGCAGTTTGCGGGTGCTTCCCACGTCACTGGCACCGGAAAAACATGATCATGTTGATGTGACACTCAGCAATGGTCGCTTAATTCGTTACCACGATCCGCGCCGCTTTGGCGCCTGGTTGTGGCAGGAGGGAGATTTGCCGCATCCCGTGTTGGGAAAACTCGGCCCTGAACCCCTCACCGATGCGTTCAATTCAGATTATTTGCTGGCCAAGGCGGCAGGCAAAAAAATGGCGATGAAAAGCTTTATTATGGACAACGCCGTTGTGGTAGGTGTGGGGAATATTTACGCCAACGAATCGCTGTTTTGTGCTGGTATCCATCCTAAACGCCCTGCCGGTAGCCTGACGCAAACAGAAGCGACGGCGCTGGTGGGTGAGATAAAAACCGTGTTAGCGGCGGCAATCACACAAGGCGGTACCACGCTGAAAGACTTTACCCAGGTAGACGGGAAGGCCGGTTATTTCGCTCAAGCGCTACGTGTTTACGGTAAGTCGGGTGAGCCGTGCCCAACCTGTGACACGACCCTTGAGCGCATAGTCATCGGCCAGCGAGCAACCGTGTTTTGCCCGCAATGCCAGCCTTTATGAACGCTTGTCTTGCAGCTTTTCTTGCAAGGCGGTCAGTACGCTAGGCGCGACAAACTCACTGGTATCACCGTCGTGTAACGCCACTTCTTTGACCAACGTCGAGGAAATAAACGAATGCTCCTCTGACGGAGTCAGAAAGACGCTTTCCAGTGCCGGCATCAATCGGCGGTTCATATTGGCGAGTTGAAATTCATACTCAAAGTCGGAGACCGCCCGCAAACCGCGCACTAGAATGTTGGCCTGGTACTGCTTGGCAAAATTGACCAACAACCCTGAAAAGCCAACCACAGAGACATTGGGAAGGTGCGCGGTGACCGCTTGCGTGAGCGCCACGCGCTCATCCAGATCGAACAATGGCTTTTTGCTCGGGCTAGCCGCAATCCCCACAATCACATCATCAAACATTCTCGCCGCCCGCTCAATCAGATCCAAGTGACCGTTGGTGATGGGGTCAAATGTGCCTGGATAAATCACGCGTGTATGTTGTTTGTGTGTCACTGGCTTATCCTTAAAAACGTTGATCTGGAAAGAGGTTATCAAATCCTTGTCCATCACGCATTGTTCTTGCAGCGCCGTGACCTCTTGCCTGTGAATCCATTGACGAGCAAGGTACACTAATATGCGCTAGCGTGAGTGCGCAAACAGGAAAAACCGTGAGTATAGAAGTAGAGCAAGGCGACAACGAGTGTATTTGGTACGATCCGGCTTTAGTAGAGGGCGATCCTCGCCAGTATTTTGATATTCATTTTTGGCACCAGAAAGCCGCCGTCACCGGTTCAGCCAAAGGGCGCGGTACCACGTTCTTTATTCGAGGGCCGAAAATGGAGATGGCGTTGCGTCATTACTATCGCGGTGGTTTGTTTGGTAAATTCGTGAAGGATCAGTATTGGTTTCAAGGATGGGAGGCGACCCGTTGTGGCGCTGAGATCAACTTACTGGCCTATCTTCGCGAGAAAAAAATGCCTGTGCCTCGTCCTGTCGCTGCACGCGCGGTAAAAAACGGCCGTACTTATCGTGCTGATATCTTGGTGGAGAAAATTCCAGGCGCGCGCGATCTGGTTGCTATCTTGAGTGAAAATAGCTTACTTACCCATGATTATCGTGCCATTGGTCGTTTGGTTCGCCGCCTACACGACGCTGGCGTGTGTCATACTGATCTGAATATCCACAATATCCTCCGTGATAGAAAAGGAAAGCTGTGGCTGATTGACTTCGATAAGTGCCAACAGCGCGATGGCGAACAGTGGAAAGAGGATAACCTTGCCCGCCTTCATCGCTCGTTTAAAAAAGAAAAAGAGAAGCGTCAGATCCGTTGGCAACCCGAAGACTGGGCTGCCGTATTAAAAGGCTACAATCATATCCGCAAGTAAGACACGAGTGCGGGCGCTAGCGCGGGCGATTAAGCCAGGGCGCGAGTGCCTGCAAGGTGCGTTCGACCGCACCACGATTTTGCTCTACCACAGAGAGGCCAGCGTTACCCGCTTGCGCGGCAAGAGTGGGGGCATTAAAAAAGGCACCGATTTTGGCGGCGAGGTCTTGGCTATCGTTACATACCTGTAGGGCGCCAGCGTCAATCAGAGCATCACCAATCACTTGGAAATTATAATAGCTTGGGCCGGTTAAAAGCGGCTTGCCTAACGCCGCGGGTTCAAGCAGGTTATGCCCACCCACTTTGCTACCCAGAAAACTGCCCGCCATCACCACCACATCCGCGGCTGCCAGGTAGGTCATCATCTCTCCCATGGTGTCCCCAAGATAAACTTGATTACTGAGTGCCAGCGGCTCACCCTCGGTGCGTCGTTGCACACTGAGGCCTTGGCTAGCCACTTGCTGGGCAACATCATCAAAACGTTCAGGATGGCGAGGGACCAATATCAGCAAGGCGTCAGGGTAGTCGCGCAGTAAAATACTGTGAGCGGCGAGCAAGGTGGCGTCTTCTCCCGCGTGAGTACTGGCACCTATCCAGCAAGGGCGCTCGCCACGTGCTTGGCGAAGTGTGGCACCCAACGCCGGATCCACGGCTTTAATATCAAATTTCACCGAGCCAGCCACTGCGAGCTTGTTGTCAGCAACCCCGAGACTAGCAAAGCGCGCTTGGTCGTTTTGATGCTGGCAAACGATTAAGTCGATATGTTTACTCATGGTTTGAAAGAGCGGCGCAATTTTCTGGTAGCGCTGGCAAGCTTTTTGAGAAAGCCGGGCGTTGATAACCGTAATGGGGATGCCCGCTCGACCCACATGATGCAAGGTATTTGGCCAAAGCTCGGTTTCCATGATCACGCACACCCGTGGTGACACCGCGCGGAGAAAACCTTTTACCGCAAAAGGAAAATCAACCGGCATATAGCGGTGTATGATCCCATCAAGACGCTCGGCCTGCTCTGCACCGGTGGCGGTGGTAGTGGTGACCAGGATCGGAACATCTGGATAGGCTTGTTGCAGCGCGATGATCACTGGCTTGGCGGCGAGAACTTCCCCCACCGACACCGCATGGAGCCAAATAGGCTGACCGTCTACGTTGGGCGTCCCACCAAAGTGTTCTCGCCACCGCTCGCCAACAGCAGGCTTACCAGGCCGTTTACGGTACAGCCCAACAAGCAAAAAAGGGGCGGCAAGCGTGAGTAACAATGTATATATCCAGCGCACAAGTTGGCTCTCGAACTGACCACAAATAAGAGTGTTATGATACAGTTGTCACAGCATTTATTGAACAGCGCTCTTTATGAAAAGTAAATCCGCCACCTTGATTGTTTCCTTTTACAATAACAGAAACGCTTTAGAGTTGATTTTTCAATCACTGGCTGAACAGTGGAATCATGACTTTAATGTTGTGATCGCTGATGATGGGTCGAAAGAGGAGGTAAAAAATTGGTTATCTGTAAGAGTAGAACAACTCCCATTTTCTGTTACACATGTTTGGCATGAGGATAAGGGGTTTAGGAAAAACAGAATTCTTAATAAGGCGATACTCGCCTCAAAAAGTGACTATTTGATTTTTATTGATGGTGATTGTGTTCCTCAGCATGGGTTTGTCAGAGATCATCTGCAAGCAGCTGAACGGGGGACCGTGGTGTGTGGACGTAGAGTAGAGCTGTCTAAGAAGTACACGGGTTTACTGGTGAAAACTAATAAAAAGTCGACATTTAGTCATAAGTATATGCTATCCATGCTAGTTGACTATCTAGTTAATCGAAGGGAGAAAAATACGACAGAGTACACGGGCAAACACCTCAAAAATGGTCTGTGTCTGCCTTGGTTACAACGTTTAACGAGCCTTTCCTCGAAGCCAAGATCGATTATAGGATGTAATTTTTCTATATATAAGAAAGACTTAGAAAGAATAAACGGTTTTGATATGAACTATGAGGCGCCAGCAGTGGGTGAAGATACAGACATAGAGTTCAGACTGAAAGGCGTGGGTGTACGAACCAAGGCTATCAAGTTTGGTGCGGCGTTGTTACACATGTACCATCACGAATTACCTAGGCTCTCAACTAACAAAGATATCTTTCATAGAACCGTTCAAGAAAAAGCGTTTTGGGCTTCTAATGGCCTCAACAAGCTGAAAAGTTAACCCTTTATTTCTTTATATAGGACTTCATATTTTTTAGCGCACTCAGATATGTCAAATTGATTTATCCTCGCTTCGGAGTTTTCCTTTATGAAGGAAAGTGTGACATCATCTTTGCTGATATTGTGAATCCTCGCGGCGAGGGATGCACTATCCCCTGGTGTGATTAAATAGCCACTAATGCTGTCTTCAATGATATCAGGGATCCCACCCGTTTGGGCGCCTATCACGGGCAGCCCTGCCGCCATCGCTTCTAAAATAACTGATCCCAATCCCTCTGTATAAGAAGGGTGGATAAGCAAATCGGCCGCCGCGAACCAATCTCCCATATTGGTTTGTTTACCCATAAACTGCACATTCGTGACCCCTTGGGCTTGCGCCTCGAGTGACGCTCGCTCTTTGCCGTCACCGAGTAAGCAAAACTGAATGTCAGGTGATGTGTCAGCCAGTAACCGTGCAGCTTCAATCGTGACATCAAAGCCTTTATGCGCATACATATTGGCGGCATGAATCACCAAGAACTTCCCACGAAAGTGCGCTTTGATTTGCTCAACCTTATCTTGTGAGACAGGGTAGGTGACAGGAGAGCTAGGGATTTTGACTAACTTAGCACTAGGGTGGCGTTTTTCTAGTTGATGGATGATCTCCGAACTTAAACCGACCAGCGCGCTGGCTTTGCGGTACGCCAGTTGAGATAACCACTTATTCTTTAAAGGGTTATCAATGCGGCGTGTCACCATGTAAGGTACGCGGTGCAATAGGTGTTGAAACAGTGCCCAATAAATGGCGCGGCCTTCGTGAACATGGATCAGATCGCATGTTGCAGTGATTGAACGACCATGTTGCCGGGTATAATGCTTACAAAGCACTAATTGGCATTGTTCTAACGCGCGAATTTTATCAGCGAGTGGGCTTTTGGGGTTTACCACTACGGTGAGTCGATAACCCATTGCGAGCTGTTGTTTAATCAGTGTGAGCGTTTGTCGCTCACCGCCGCTAAAACCAGAAGCGAGATTAACGTGGCAAATGTGCATCTTAACGTTGTTTTTTAACATAGTCTCTTAGCCATAAGTCGGCATAACGCGTAAAAACGACGTTGGCGCTGAGAAGTGCGAGGATAAAGCCGTGTCGACCATCTAAAAATCCTTTTTTCAAGAAATACATCTTAATAAATCTAAAAAGAGCATGCCCTAAAGCTTTGGAGACACTTGAGCTCTTCTTGCCCTCGCGCTGATCACTCCATAACTTTATATATTGGTTGGTTTTAGCGGTATATTCATGGAGGTAATTAAACGTGTTATGCAGTAGAACACCATTTAAATAAATTTTCTTATGTGTGTTAGGAGCAACAACATGTTCATGCACGAGAGAATCAGAATAATGAGTTTCTGATGTTTTATAAAGTCGGCAAATCCAATCTGGGTGCCAACCAGAGTGCTTGATTTCTTTCCCAAAGGCGTTAGAAAGCCTATTTATGTAATAGACACAGTTAGGTTGGTGGTCATTGATAACACCTAAGATATTTTTCTTTAATTCAGGTGTGATTCTTTCATCTGCGTCTAACCAAAACACAAAGTCACTTTCTACATATGATTGAGCGCGCTGGCGTTGTTTTCCAAATCCACGCCAGTCTGAAGCTACGTAGACTTTATCCGTATACTGTTTAGCTATTTCAGTTGTGTTATCTGAGCTTCCCGCGTCCAGTACAACGATTTCATCCACCCAATTGCATACAGACTGCAAACATAGGTCAATATTATGCGCCTCGTTTTTAACGATAAGTGCAACGGCAACGGTTGAATTCCTTTCACTCATGACGCTTTATCCATCTTTATTAAAGAAATAACGCGGCTAGGGTCCAAATTCTTTAAACACTTCAAATGCCCAAGTGGACATTCGCGCTGGAAGCAAGGGCGGCACTCGATATCCGTGTGCACAATATCGACCTTACTGGTCAGCGGCGGGGTGTAATCGGGTGATGTTGAGCCGTAGATGGCGATCACTTGGCAGTTGACCGCTGCGGCGATATGCATCAACCCCGAGTCATTGCTGACCACAGTTTGACACGCGCCTAAAAGGTCGACGGCTTCGATTAAGTTAGTTTTGCCTGCCAATACATGAATGTTAGGCGCGTTTTCTGCGAGAGTGGCAATGTTTTCACAGGTTTCAACATCTTTTGCCGAGCCAAATAGCCAGATTTGGTAGCCTTGTTGATGTGCTTGGCGTGCCACTTCCGCATAGTGCTGCTCAGGCCATTTTTTGGCGGGTCCGAACTCGGCACCCGGGCATAAGCCAATCACAGGTTTATCTTGGTTTAGTCCCAGCTTGGTGATAACGGCCGCTTGTGCGTCAGGGTCAATGGTTAACTCAGGTTTTGGCAGGCCTTCAAGACCGCCTAGCGAGGCAGAGCTTTGCATCTTGGCGCGAGGGTGAGCGAGAGCAACATAACGCTCAACCATGTATTGAAACGCTTTTTTATTTGGGCGCAGATCATTGAGCAAGCCATAACGCATTTCACCTTTCCAGCCTATACGCGTCGGGATCCCGGCAAACCAAGGGATGAGCGCCGATTTGGCCGAATTAGGCAACACGTAGGCACGGTCATAGCTACGCTTTGCCAGGCGCTTGCCCAGTTGATAGCGCTTACCCAGTGCAAACTCTCCATGGCCGAGAGGCATTTCAATGCTGCGATTGACCTCGGGCATGCGCGCGAGAATCGGTGCGCACCAAGCGGGCGCCATCACATCAATCTTGGCATCCGGGTGCTGTTGCTTGAGGGCTTTGTACAAAGACTGCGACATCACCATGTCGCCGACCCATGATGGACCAATGACTAAAATGCGTGTCATGATGCCCGTTTCCTCTTTGCCTCTTGGTAGATATTGCGACCATCCTCGCGGGTGCGAAGCAGCTGTAAGATCCACATATATTGATCTAACTGCCCGTCGAGCATGGTCTCTATTTGTTCGTTCATCATGCGTGCGTCGGTGCCACTGTCTCCCGTTGGGAAGTCATTAAACGCAGGATGCACCTCGATCACGAACCGACCGCTTTTCGCATCAAAGCCGGAAAGCACAGGGACAATATGTGAGCGGGTGACTTTGCTTAATTTCCCGAGGCTGGGCAAGGTCGCTTTGGTGGTAGCAAAAAACGGCACAAACTCGCTGCTCTCATCGCGCATATCTTCGTCGGGCAAGTAGTAGCCCAAAAAGCCGCGTTTAACTGCGCGGATAAAGGGCTTAATCCCTGCTTCGCGCTCATAACAATTGCCGCCATATTGCACGCGTTGACGGTGCATGAGCCAGTCCAGCAGCTGATTTTTTTGCCGTTTTGAGAATGCCGCCACGGGGAGCCCTTGCGAGGCAAATAAAATCGCGGCGGCATCAATGGCCCAAGTATGGGGCACAAAGAGGATTACCGCTTCGTCGTTATCAGTGTGCCGAGTAATATGTTCCATGCCAATCACATCACAGTGGTCCTGAAACCACTGGCGACTGCGCAAGGTGATCAGCGGAAAGCTCAGCAAAAAAGCCCCGGCGGTGGTCAAGGTGTCGATTAATACGGTCTCACGCGCTTGCGCGGATTTCTCGGGAAAGCAGGCTTCCAGATTAAGCCAGGCGTTAAGGATCGTGCCTTTTTTCTTTTTAACCAGCTTGCGTGCTACCCAGTGCGCGAAGCGATGCTTAGCGCGCGCCGGCACCAGGAGGCTGAACGGCATAGCGATGAGTAGCATCAGCCATGTGCCCCAGTATTTGGGCGCTAAGTAAGCACGCGAGAACTCGGGGTTATACGCGTTCGCGTCGTAATCGTGTCGCTGTTTTGTCATTGCTCTTTACTCGCACCCCAGAACGTCTGAGGCGAACTGCTGTGATTAGCGATTGATTTCGGCTAGGTAAGCGGCGACACCTTCTGCCACTGTCTTAAAGGATGCCGTGTATCCCGCTTCACGTACCTTGGTCAGATCGGCTTGTGTGTAGGCTTGGTAGCGACCTTTTAGGTGGTCGGGAAAGGGGATTTCCTCGATCTCTCCTTGGCCGTGGAATTCAATCACCGCGTTGGCAACGGCGCTAAAGGGCTCTGCACGACCGGTACCGCAGTTGTAAATACCGCTGATCTGTTGTTGCCAGAACCAAATGTTCATTGCGCAGACATCACCGACATAGACAAAGTCACGCTTGAACGTATCACTGCCCTCAAAAAGTTTAGGGTTTTCGCCTTTTAGAATTTGTTGATTGAGGTGATAAGCCACTGACGCCATGCTGCCTTTGTGCTGTTCTCGCGGACCATATACATTGAAGTAGCGGAAGCCAGTAATCGGTGGCAGTGTCTCGCCATGGGCCTTAGCATCTTCTTGCACGCGACGGACATAGTTGTCGAATTGCTGTTTGGAATACCCGTACACATTCAGCGCGCCTTCATATTCTGGCGCTTCAATAAAGTCACTGTCGCGGCCACCATAGGTGGCTGCTGACGAGGCATAAAGAAAGGGAATATCGCGATCAATACAATAATGCAACAGCTCTTTGGAGTACTCGTAGTTGTTGAGCATCATGTATTTGCCATCCCACTCTGTGGTGGCCGAGCAGGCACCTTGGTGGAAAATGGCTTCGATCGGGCCGAAGTTCTCACCGGCCATGATTTGGGTAAGGAAGTCTTCCTTATCCATATAATCTGCAATGTCGAGGTCAACCAGGTTAACGAATTTGGTGCCGTCTTTGAGGTTATCGACGACCACGATGTCACGGTAGCCTTGCTCGTTCAGTGCTTTTACTAAGTTGCTGCCAATCATGCCAGCACCACCAGTCACAAAAATCATATCGTTACCTAATTCATCTTTATCTGACGACAGACCCCGTCGCCATTACTGTTGACTGTGATAGTATGGTTGAGCATCAACCGGGCAGAGGACTGAACCATACATGAAAACCCGAGACCGAATTATCCATGCTGCACTGGCTTTATTCAATCAACATGGTGAGCCGAATATCACCACCAACCATATCGCGGCAGATCTCGGGATAAGCCCGGGGAACCTTTACTATCACTTCCGTAATAAAGAGGCGATTATACACAGTATATTCGACCAATACGCGCAAGATCTTGCCCTTGCCTTTGATCCTAGTCAGCCTCGTGACGATACCCAAGCTTTATTGCAGCACTATCTCGACGCGACCTTTAGCTTGATGTGGCGCTATCGATTTTTTTACGCCAATTTGCCGGATATTTTGCGCCGAGACGATGCACTGCAGCAAAAATACCTGGGGGCGCAGCAACAGCTACAAACCAACTTGATGACCATCTTGCACCACTATCGGCAAGCCGATTGGCTGAGCCTCAATGACAGCGCCTTGTCTGCGGTGGGAGAAACGCTTAAGCAAGTGGCGTCGAGCTGGATTTTTTATCAAAGTGCACAAGCTCCCCAAACGCAAATTCATGCAGGGGTGATCTACAAAGGTATTTTGCAGATGCTGGCATTGTTACATCCGCTGACATCGGCACAGGGACAAATGGCCATTACTGCGTTAATAGACCACTACGAGCAGCAGTTAGTTCGCCAAGACTCACGCTCACTGGACACATTGAACTGAGCTATCTCTCTAGGTGGTGATCGCATTGCGCGATATTCGCCCAGCTTGTCAGTGATTACACGATATGAATCACTGTCTCGCGCCCCTTATTGGCACAAAACGCGCGAACGTGCCATGATAGCAAGCATTCATTCGTCGTACACAATGTGTGCGGCGGCCTTCCCAAAGTAATCATCACAGCACGGAGATTGCGATGACGGCTGCCTTCTACCAGCAAATCCGTCATCAGCTTGAGCAAGTTAAAGCTGATGGCTTGTACAAAAGTGAACGCCTTATTACCTCACCACAAGCGGCCAGTGTCGCCGTCAATCATGAACAGCAGGTACTGAACTTTTGCGCCAATAACTATTTGGGGCTCGCCAATCATCCTGAGTTAGTGGACGCTGCCAAAGCAGGGATGGATGAGCACGGCTTTGGTATGGCGTCGGTGCGATTTATTTGTGGCACGCAAGATGCTCACAAAACTCTGGAAGCCAAGTTATCTGACTTTCTCGGGATGGAAGATACCATCCTGTATTCCTCATGCTTTGATGCCAATGCGGGATTGTTCGAGACCATTCTCGGCCCAGACGATGCCATTATTTCTGATGCGCTAAACCATGCGTCGATTATCGATGGCGTGCGCTTGTGTAAAGCCAAGCGTTTCCGTTACGCCAATAATGATATGGATGAGTTGGAAGCGCAGTTAAAAGCGGCGAAAGCGGCGAAAGCGGCGGGTGTGGCCAATATCTTGATTGTCACGGATGGTGTCTTCTCGATGGACGGCGTGGTGGCGAACTTGCCGGCTGTGTGCGATCTGGCGGAGCAATATGGCGCGCTGGTGATGGTGGATGACTCCCATGCGGTCGGCTTTATGGGCCAGAACGGTCGAGGCACCCACGAATACCATCAAGTGATGAACCGCGTTGACATCATCACTGGCACCTTGGGCAAAGCCATGGGCGGTGCTTCAGGAGGCTATACCTCAGGCAAAAAAGAGGTGATTGATTGGTTGCGTCAACGTTCGCGCCCTTACCTTTTCTCCAACTCGCTGGCCCCCGCGATTGTATCTGCCTCTATTCGCGTACTGGATATGCTGGCCGAAAGTGATCACTTGCGTGAGCAGCTTTGGGATAACAGCCAACACTTCCGTGCACGCATGACGGAAGCTGGCTTTACCTTGGCGGGCGCTGATCATGCCATTATTCCTGTGATGCTCGGTGATGCAAAAGTGGCCAGTGAGTTTGCCGAGCGGATGATGGAAGAGGGCGTCTATGTGGTGGGCTTCTCCTACCCAGTGGTGCCCAAAGGGCAAGCACGTATTCGCACCCAGATGTCAGCCGCGCATACACGTGAGCAACTGGACCGTGCCATTGATGCCTTCATCAAAGTGGGCAAAGAGATGAAATTGATTGGGTAATGTCATGACACAAACAACCATGAAAGCCTTGGCCAAACTCAAGGCGGAGCCCGGCATTTGGATGACGGAGGCCGAGCTTCCTGAGCTGGGGCATAACGATCTGCTGATCAAAATTCGTAAAACGGCCATCTGTGGCACCGATGTGCATATTTATAAGTGGGACGAGTGGTCACAAAACACCATCCCTGTTCCTATGGTGGTCGGCCATGAATATGTCGGTGAAGTGGTCGGCATTGGCCAGGAGGTACGCGGTTTCTCATTGGGGGATCGCGTATCGGGTGAGGGCCATATCACCTGTGGGCATTGCCGTAACTGTCGTGGCGGTCGTACTCACCTGTGCCGCAACACGGTTGGTGTGGGCGTCAACCGTGAAGGCGCGTTTGCCGAGTACTTGGTGATCCCTGCGTATAATGCGTTCAAAATCCCCGATGAGATTTCGGATGACTTAGCCTCGATTTTTGACCCATTTGGCAACGCCGTCCATACCGCGCTCTCGTTTGATTTGGTCGGTGAAGACGTATTAATCACTGGCGCAGGCCCGATTGGCATCATGGCCGCTGCGGTGGCGCGCCATGTTGGGGCGCGTCATGTGGTGATCACCGATGTGAACGAGTATCGCCTTGAGCTTGCCCGCAAAATGGGGGTGACCCGTGCGGTCAACGTCGCCAATACCTCGCTGGAATCAGTGATGGAAGAGCTGGGGATGAGTGAAGGCTTTGATGTTGGCCTCGAAATGTCCGGCGTGCCCGCAGCGTTTAATAGCATGCTGACGGCCATGAATCACGGTGGCAATATTGCGCTTCTTGGGATCCCACCCAGTGATATGGGGATTGATTGGAACCAGGTGATTTTTAAAGGCCTAGTGATCAAAGGCATCTATGGCCGTGAGATGTTCGAAACCTGGTACAAGATGGCGTCGTTAATCCAATCTGGCTTGGATTTAACTCCGATCATCACCCATCACTACAGCGTGGATGACTTCCAAAAAGGCTTTGACGTGATGTGCTCAGGCCAATCAGGCAAGGTGATCCTCGATTGGCAAGACTAATGCCCGGCAGCCGGAACCATGTTTAGCCGTGTTGATGCGCGCTAGGCACGAGTGAAAACGCCCGCCTACCCGGTGGGCGTGTTTAATCCAGCCAAGGGATGGGGTTGGTGGTGTTGCCTTTGCGGCGTATTTCGAAATATAAAGAAGGGGTGGATTGGCCACCGCTGTCGCCCACCAAGGCGATAGCTTCCCCGGCGGTCACCGTATCGCCCACATCTTTGAGCAAGGCTTGGTTGTAGCCATACAAGGTCATGTCCCCTTTACCGTGATCGACGGCAATCAACAGGCCATAGCCACGCAACCAACTCGACAGCACCACTTTACCGGCATGGGCGGCTTTGACCTCGGTACCGCGCTTGGCACCAATCACGATACCATTCCATGACACCTCACCGGATTGGCGCTCGCCAAAGCGGTGGAGCAGCTTCCCTTGGGTAGGCCAGTGAAGTTTGCCTTTGGCCTTGCCAATGCCCGCCATTTTTACTTGCGCACGCCGCGCGGCCGCGGCGATCTGCTCTTGCAGCCGTTGCTTATTGGCCTTGAGTTCAGCTAAATAAGCATTGTCGCTGGCAATTTTGGCCCGGATTTTTTTCGCGGTCTGGCTTTGCGAGGCTTGCTCTCGTTCCAGTGCTTGTTTTTTCTCGGTTAACTCTGCCACCAAGCTAGCCTGCTTATCACGCTGTTGTTTGAGCTGGTGGGCCGTGAGTTGATAATCGGTGCGGGTCGCAGCTAATGATTCGATCGCCTCCTGCATGGTGCTTGCTAGCACTTCAGCATACTTCGTGAGTCGGTCGAGCTTGGTGGGTGACTCTTGGCTAAGCAGACGTTTAAGCTGATCATGCTCGCCTTGGCGATATTGAGCATCGATCAATTCGGCCAACTGTGCCTGCTGGGCAATCATCTCTTGTTTGAGTCGCGCTTGTTTTTTGCTTAGGCGCGTGATTTGGACATCGGTCTGCTGCAGGGTTTGCTGGGCTTGGCGCGTTTTTCTAGACAGGGTATCAATGCGTGTCGACTGTGCTTTTAGATCGCTTTGTAACGCATTGAGCTTTTTATTGTGCGCCGCCAATTGTGATTGCTGGCGGGCAATTTCATCGCTCACTCCCTCTAGCTCAGAGTTGGCATTGGCTGAGCCAATCAACAGGCAGAGAAAAACGCCAGTGCATAATGCACTGGCGCGGAGGGTTTGGCGTAAGCGTGTTCGTTTTTCCCGCATAGGGGGATTATTTCAGATCGAACAGTGGCTTGCCAGTCATCTCTTCAGGAATCTCCATACCGGTCAATGCCAGCATGGTCGGTGCCAGATCAGACAGCTTACCGCCCTCTTTCAAGCTTACCGGCTGACTCCCCACATACATCAGTGGGACAGGCAGGTTGGTGTGTGCGGTATACGCACCACCGGTCTCTTCGTTGACCATCATCTCAGCGTTACCGTGGTCGGCGGTGATTAGCATCTGACCATCGACTTCTTTGATGGCTTCCAAGACACGGCCGATGCAGTGATCGACAGCTTCACAAGCTTGAACTGCCGCGTCATACACCCCAGTGTGGCCAACCATGTCGCCGTTTGGATAGTTACAGATGATCATATCGAACTTACCAGACTTAATCGCATCAACGAGCTTGTCGGTCAGCTCTTCTGAACTCATTTCTGGTTGCAGATCATAGGTAGCTACTTTCGGTGAGGCGACCAAGGCACGCTCTTCGCCTTCAAACACGGTCTCGATACCGCCGTTGAAGAAGAAAGTCACGTGTGCGTACTTCTCGGTTTCAGAGATACGCAGCTGAGTTTTACCATTTTTTGATAGCCACTCGCCAAGCGTGTTGAAGAGGCTTTCAGGTGGGAAGGCCACCGTGGTATCGATGTCGGCTGCATATTCTGTCAGCATCACAAAATCAGACAGCTCGGCGTATTTTTTACGCGTAAAGCCATCGAAATCCGGCATAAAGGCGCGCGTCATTTGACGGGCACGGTCGGCACGGAAATTCATGAAAACGACCGCATCGCCATCGTTGATGGTCGCTTTGTTGTCACCGTCACGGTAAATTTCCGTTGGGGCGACGAACTCATCATTTTCTTCACGTGCGTAAGCCGCTTCCAAGCCTTCTACGGCGCTGGTCGCAGTGAATTCACCTTGTGCTTGGGTGAGCAAGTCATAGGCGCGCTCGACACGGTCCCAGTTGTTGTCACGGTCCATGGCGTAGTAGCGACCAACCAGTGATGCGGTACGGCCTTTACCCAGCTTTTCAAACAGGGCATCGAAGCGCTCTAGCGATGCTTTTGCACTGCGTGGCGGCGTATCACGGCCATCCAAGAAGCAGTGTAGATAAATCTGATCGGCGCCACGCTCTGCGGCCAGTTCAACCATGGCGGCAATATGATCTTCATGGCTGTGCACACCGCCTGGCGACATCAGGCCCATGATGTGCACGGCTTTGCCCTTATCGACGGCTTTATCAACGGCGGCCGTCAGCGCTGGCGTTTGATTAAACTCACCGTCCGCAATGGATTTGCCAATACGGGTCAAGTCTTGGTAAACCACGCGGCCAGCGCCGATGTTGACATGGCCAACTTCTGAGTTACCCATTTGTCCATCAGGCAGACCCACATCGAAACCGGAGGCTGAAATCAGTGTGCTGTTATCGGCCATGAGGCTATCGATCACAGGCGTGTTGGCGTTGGTAATCGCGTTATCACTTTGAGGGTCGCGATAACCCCAGCCATCGAGAATCACCAGTGCAAGTGGTTTTTTCGCAGACATGTTACGTCCTCTTAATTCAAGCAAAAGACTGACATTGGATGCCAATGACATTGGATGTCATGGAGCAACCACTGAGGCATGGAGCCAGATTCATGACTAGCTTCAGGACTCAGTGTGTGCGTAATTTTACAACATTTTACGGGCTGATATGTAGGCTAAGATCAATTATCCCAGCTGACAAGTTAACCAGCAAGCCTTGGTTCACTTGCCTTCGACCCTTGACTCCCCTCATTATGGCGAAGATCGCCGCTGTGCGCGAATGGCTTGGCTCAATTTCTGCGATTGATGAAACCTTCTTTCTTTTCAAGTTATTGAGCGGAAGGTGAAAACGCGTGGACGTGCGTATGAGTGAGCAAACGCGCGATTTCGTCTCGGCAGGCTGTAAAACCATGGCGAGCAGGTTATACTCGACACCATTTTCACCCTTGATGGACTCTCGCCTTTGGCGAGACAAGCAAGCAGTATAGAGCAAAGGTTATGCAGGAATATATTGATTTTGTCTCCAACAACATGATTCTCACCCTTGTCTGGGTGGGTTTGGCGGCCGCTTTACTGATGTCGCTGATTAAACAAAAAACGGCTGCCTACAAAGTGGTCGGTCCTAATGACGCGGCGATCCTTAACAACCGAGAGAATGGGGTGTTTGTCGACATTCGTAGCCACGATGAATTTCGCGCTGGTCACATCACGGGTGCGCTTAATGTGTTACCGAGCGAAATCAAATCACAGTCGTTTGGTGAACTTGAAAAACACAAAAATGACCCCATTATCGTGGTATGTAAAACCGGTCAAACGGCGACTGACAGTGCCAATCAACTGGCGAAAGCGGGCTTCGAATCCGTGTATATTCTCAAAGACGGTTTGACCTCTTGGAACGATGCCAAAATGCCACTTGTTCGCGCCAAAAGCGGCAAGGGCAAAAGCAAAAAGAAAAAGTGATCCTTCACTCAATTCTCGAGCGACCGCATGACGCGGTGGCTCGCATTTTTTAATGTGCCAGTCGCATTTGCAATTTTTTAAATAAGGACGAACCATCATGGCTGAAGCCGAAAACAACCAACAAGCCGAGCAAAATTTTGCCATTCAACGCGTTTTTCTCAAGGACGTGTCTTTTGAAGCGCCAAACTCTCCAGAAGTGTTCCAGCAAGATTGGGCGCCAGACGTTAACCTTGATTTGGACACGCAAAGCCGCGAGTTGGGTGAAGGCATCTATGAAGTGATCTTGCGTTTGACCGTGACCGTGAAAAACCAAGAAAGTAATGCCTTCCTTTGTGAAGTGCAGCAGGGTGGTATTTTCTCTGTGTCAGGCATGGAATCGCCTCAATTGGCACATTGCCTGGGCGCTTTCTGTCCTAACATTCTTTTCCCTTATGCGCGTGAAACCATTTCTAGCCTCGTTGTGAAAGGGACCTTCCCGCAGCTAAACCTGGCACCGGTTAACTTTGATGCCTTGTTCATGAACTACCTGCAGCAGCAGGCGGGCGAAACAGCTAGCGAAGAAGATGCACAAGCATAAGGTGTGATGATGACAGATCTTGCTCCCACTCAAGACGCAGCGATTACGGTTCTGGGCGCTGGCTCTTACGGGACAGCGCTGGCGATCTCGTTGGCCAGAAATGGCGCTAACGTGGTGTTATGGGGGCACGATCCGAGTCATGTCGCGCAGCTAGAAATTGATCGCGCCAACCAAGCGTTTCTTCCCGATGTCGCGTTTCCAGACTCATTAGTGCTCTGTGCGGATCTTTCTGTTGCGGTCAATGCCAGTCGCGATTTGCTTGTGGTCGTCCCCAGCCATGTGTTTGCTGATGTACTGAGCCAGGTGCGCCCTCACTTACGGGCCGACTCTCGCATATGTTGGGCGACCAAAGGCTTAGAGCCGGAAACCGGGCGCTTATTGCAAGAGGTGGCGCGGGAACAATTGGGTGACGATATTCCGCTCGCGGTGTTATCGGGGCCTACGTTTGCTAAAGAACTTGCCGCGGGCATGCCGACCGCGATTTCGGTGGCCTCGCCCGATGCAGAGTTCGTGAGTGATTTACAAGAAACCATTCATTGCCAACATAGCTTCCGTGTGTATGGCAATCATGATTTTATCGGCATGCAACTTGGCGGCGCGGTGAAAAATGTGATTGCCATTGGCGCAGGGATTTCCGATGGCATTGGCTTTGGCGCCAACGCACGGACGGCATTGATTACCCGCGGGCTTGCCGAAATGACCCGGCTGGGTGAAGCACTGGGCGCCTCTCGAGATACTTTTATGGGGATGGCGGGGTTAGGGGATTTGGTGCTGACCTGCACCGATAACCAATCACGTAACCGTCGCTTTGGCTTGGCCTTGGGGCAAGGTGAAGATGTGCAAGGTGCCCAAGACAACATCGGCCAAGTAGTCGAAGGGTATCGCAACACCAAAGAAGTATGGGCACTGGCCCAGCGTGCGGGGGTTGAGATGCCGATTGTTGAGCAGATTTATCAAGTGCTGTATCAAGGCAAACTGGCCCACCATGCTGCGCGCGATTTGCTGGCACGAGACAAAAAGTCCGAATAACAGCAAAGACAAAGAGAATAACGCGCGGGGTGAGAACCGCGCGTTTTTTTTATACACTGGCGTGGGGCGGTGTTGTCGCCTGAGCGGTAGATCATTTGGGATAAGGATGAAGGCAGTGAATCAGGCCAAAAAACAATGCCAACAAGATCGTGTCTGGCAAGCAGTGAAAAAAGAAGCGCGTGAGCATTCAGAGCGTGAGCCGATGTTGGCGAGTTTTTACCACGCCACCATTATTAAGCACGATAATTTAGCCAGCGCTCTGAGCTATATTCTCGCCAACAAGCTTTCCACGCCCTCGATGCCTTCAATGGCGGTGCGAGAGGTGATAGAAGAAGTCTATGCCAACGATGCTTGTGTCGCGGAATCCGCGGCGTGTGATATTTGTGCCACCGTGGAGCGCGATCCGGCTGTCGAATTGTATTCAACGCCACTTTTATACTTGAAAGGTTTTCATGCGTTGCAAGGCTTTCGGGTCGCTAACTGGCTATGGCGTCAAGGACGCAAAGAGCTAGCCACTTACTTACAAAACCAAATTTCGGTGACCAGCCAAGTGGACGTTCATCCAGCGGCCTGTATTGGTCGTGGCATTATGTTTGACCATGCCACGGGTATTGTTATTGGTGAAACCGCGGTCATTGAAGACAATGTGTCTATTCTCCAAGATGTCACCTTGGGCGGCACCGGCAAAGAGGGCGGCGACCGCCATCCGAAGATCCGCACTGGGGTGATGATTGGTGCAGGGGCGAAAATACTGGGTAATATTGATATCGGTGAAGGCGCGAAAATTGGCTCTTGCTCTGTGGTGCTTAACCCCGTACCGCCTCATACCACGGTGGCTGGCGTACCGGCAAAGATCGTAGGTCGACCCAGCTCGCACATGCCATCGCTGGATATGGATCAAGAATTTAATGGCTCGCACAAGACATTTATCTCGGGAGACGGGATATGATGCGGCTTGCACAAGCGCGGATTGCATAAGCGCGGATTGCATAAGCGCGGATTGCATAATCGCGGCTTGCATAAGCGCGAGTATTGTTTTCTAGAGTGACGGGATAATGCGCCGACTCAAGTGTGGGGTTAGAACGAAAAACGGAGCCGAGGGCTCCGTTTTTGCAATAGATGAAAGCTCCGCCGCGAGTTAGAACAGCTTTTCAGCGACTTCGTATAAGTCATCGCGGAATGGGCGCTTCATGTTTTCAATCGCATCGATGATGTCATGGTGCACCATTTTGTCGTTCTGAATACCGACACAGCGTCCCCCTTCACCTTGTTGCAGAAGGTCAACGGCGTAAGCGCCCATGCGTGAGGCAAGAATGCGGTCAAAGGCGCCGGGCTGGCCGCCACGTTGAATATGACCAAGAATGGTCGCGCGTGTTTCGCGGCCAGTTTCTGTCTCGATGAACTTCGCGAGTTCATTAGCGTCGGTCATCAGCTCAGTGATCGCGATAATCGCGTGTTTCTTACCTTTGTAGATGCCTTCTTTCACTTTGGCGAGAAGCTTGTCTTTATCCAAGCCGATCTCTGGGGTGATGATGTATTCACAGCCACCGGCAATCGAAGCCATCAAGGTTAAGTCACCACAATGGCGTCCCATCACCTCAACAATAGAGATACGCTGGTGAGAAGATGAGGTGTCGCGAAGGCGGTCAATGGCGTCAATCACCGTGTTCATCGCCGTCATATAGCCGATGGTGTAGTCCGTCCCCGCAACATCATTATCAATGGTGCCCGGCAGGCCAATACAGGGGTAACCCATTTCGGTCAGTTTCTTTGCCCCCATGAATGAGCCATCACCACCAATGACGACCAAGGCGTCGATAGCGTGCATCTTCAGGTTCTGAATCGCTTGCTCACGGACTTTTTCGTCGGCAAACTCAGGAAAACGTGCCGAACCTAAAAATGTCCCGCCGCGGTTAATCACGTCGGAAACACTGGTGCGGTTGAGGCGTTCAATACGGTTTTGATGCAGGCCGAGAAAGCCATCATAAATACCACATACTTCTAAGCCTTCGCTGAGCGCGCTGCGAACCACACCGCGAATCGCTGCGTTCATACCTGGCGCATCACCGCCACTGGTCAAAACACCAATTTTTCTAACCATGGTTACCCTCTAACTGTTCGTCACTTAATTCGTGCCGATTGCGGTAATGGCAACCTGCTTGCCCCAGTGAACCCGCAATGACGATCGCTTAAACTGTAATTTTCCTACTTCTGTAATAGTATTACAATTGCTATAGAAAAAAAGTTGATACATGTCAGCCCGATGAGCTTTTGTTCACGTTACCTCTCACGCCTTTGCCTCTTTTGGCACCACGGATTTGGGATCTTGATGGATGATCACATCTGCCCCGGGAAAGGCGACGAGCAACCTATCTTCCACTTCATCGGCGATAGTATGTGCATCCACTAAGGGTAGCTCGTCATCCAGCTCTATGTGTAATTGGATAAACTTTGTCATCCCCGCCTGACGTGTGCGTAATTGATGAATGCCGTGCACCCCAACCACTGAGCTGGAGAGCACGGCAATTTTTTCTTGCTCTTCAAGCGGTAATTGCCTATCGAGCAGTGATTGGATGGCCTCATAAGCCATTTTAAGCGCTTGCGATAAGATAAACAGGCTGATGGCAATCGCAAACCAGGCATCGGCGTGTGTCCAGCCGTACCAACTCAGTCCAAGGGCAATAATAATCGCGACGTTCATTAATAAATCAGATTGATAATGAAGGGCATCGGCGGCGATGGCGGGGCTGGCGGTTTTGCGGATCACCCACTTTTGAAACAGCACCAAGCCGAGGGTGATCACGGTGGCACCGACACTGACCATAATCCCCAGTTCAGGGGCGGCAATCGGTACAGGCTTGAACAAACGTTCGAGTCCACTGAGCAGCAAGAAGGAGGCGGAGCCAATAATGAAGGTGGATTGCGCCAAGGCGGCCAGTGATTCGGCTTTACCGTGGCCAAAACTGTGTTCGCTATCTGCCGGTTGTACTGCATAGCGCACCACGAGCAAGTTGGTGAGCGAGGCGAGCAAATCGAGCAATGAGTCAACAAACGAGGCCAGCACACTGACCGAGCCGGTGAGCCACCACGCGATGAGTTTGGCTAACAGGAGAAGGGTCGCCACACAGGTGGCTGCCCACGCCGCGGCTTCAACCCAAAACGCATACTTTTTTGTCATACAGAGGGCAGTCGGTTAATTAACACTGCCCTCAGTATATATGCCATTGACGGCAAACGTATGACACGGCGCAGGTTTAGCGCCAACAGTCACCTTTTTGACCCGGTTGACGATGCGCCCCTTTACCACGGTGACCGTGGCCGCGTTGCGCCCGCTTTTCCGTCATCGCATCAAAAAAGGCGCTCTGTTGCTCAGCGGTCAGCACTTGTAACATCGCATGCTGATGGCGGGCATGACTAACGCGTCGCTCAAGATTAGGTTGTGACTGAGACGACAATAGGTCGCGCACCGCTGCTTCATCGAACGTCTCTTGGGTAAGCAGTGTATGCATATTGGTATGGAAGTCGCTTCGTGCTTGTTGACGCTGGGCGCGATAGTCATCTCGCAATGCTTCAAGCTGAGTCTTTTGCTCAGCGGTCAAATCCAGATCACGCCATAGACTGCGGTCCATGCCACCACTAAAGTGCGGGGCAGCCAAGGTGGGAAGGGTCACTGCCGCAAGTGCTAAGCCAATCGTAAAGCGTTTCATCATCTCTCTCCTAATTGGAATGTTTACCCTGTTAGCCTACGGACTGGGATGTAAAGTGACGTTATTGGGTGTAAAGATGGGTAAAGTCACGCATGTGTGTGAGCCGCTATGATAGAAATACACCCTGTTGGGTGTCACAAACACGCCACCTTGGGAGTGAGTGTAAAAGCATGTATCAGGTTTTAATCATCGATGATGACACAGCGTTAACGGACCTTCTGAGCGAACTACTGTCTTTGGAGGGATTTGCGGTGCGCTGCGCGGATAACGGCCAAGTGGGGTTGGAGATGGCAAATGCGTCCCCGCCCGATATCATTTTGCTGGATGTGATGATGCCAGTACTCAACGGGATGGAAACCTTGCGCCAGCTACGCGCGACCTCCAACGTGGCGATTTTGATGCTCACTGCGCGAGGTGAGGAAGTGGATCGTGTGATGGGACTAGAATTAGGCGCGGACGACTATTTGGCTAAACCCTTTAGTGATCGTGAACTGCTTGCCCGAATGCGTGCCATTTTACGCCGGACGCAGGGAGATGGCGTTGAACCGACGCAATCGGACGAGGAGCCTGTCCTCGCCCACCATGACGTGCGGGTCTACCCACGCCGGTTAGAAACCCTATGTCAAGACAGGCCCGTGGAGCTAACGGGGATGGAAACCGAAATGCTCGCCTGTTTACTTCATCACCCTGGCGAAGTGGTGAGTAAATCCTTGCTCAGCGAACAGGTACTGGGCAAGCGCTTAATGCCGTTTGATCGGGCGGTCGATGTGCATATCTCCAACTTACGCAAGAAGCTGCCCGAGCGCCTTGATGGTAAGCCAAGGATCAAAACATTGCGCGGGAAAGGTTACTTATGGGTCGATTAATAGCGCTGCGGCAGCGTATCGGTGAACGTTGGGCGCGATTACCCTTTCTTGGCAGCCTTTATGGTCGGGTTTTTATTATTTTTTGGCTCACTTTGCTGGTGGTGCTCGCGGCAGTGATGTGGGCACAGCGTGGTGACCCGCGTAGCTTACATGCGATCTCATCCGTCGAAAAAGCGCGCATACAAAGTCAGATTGAGAAATTGATGGCCATCGCGCAGCGCCGAGAGGTACCGCTCTCTGTGCTGGTGGCACGGCAACATCAATATCGCGGACACCGCCGCACACCGTACAAGCTCTACTGGGTGCCTGACAGCGCACCGCTCGACGCGCTTCCTCGCGAGTTACGCCACTTTATGTCACGAACGTCAGACACTGCCGAGCCTTTGCAACGCCTCTATCATCGCCACATGTTCGCGGGGCCGTTTCCGGTCCAGACCTCCGATGCGTCGGGGCGTTTTTATCACGCCAGACGCTGGCAGCCCAGACTGCCCTTTGTCCTGAAAATATTGGAAAAGCCGGAGCATCTATTAGGTGTCACCATGTTGGTGAGCACACCTTTATTATTGTGGTTAGCGTATACCTTAACGCGCCCGGCCAGGCGCTTTCAGGCGGCCAGTCAACGGGTGGCCCACGGGGAGTTAGTGACAGACTCTGATCTTGAGCAAGGCCCGAGGGAGTTTCGCGACGCGGGGCAGGGCTTTAACCAAATGGTGACCGCGCTTAATCAGATGGTGACCGGACAACAACAGCTGGTCTCAGATATTTCTCATGAATTACGCTCACCGCTCACGCGTTTGCAAATGGCGCGGGCCCTCGCTGCGCGTGAGCTGGGCGATAGCGAGGCGTTAGCGAGAATTGAACGCGAAGCGAGCCAACTTGAGGCGTTGATCAGCGAGTTACTCACTTTGTCACGCTTACAATCCCAAGGCCACCTGGCGCGAGAAAGAATCAGTGCTGATGCCTTGTGGCAAACAGTGATAGAGGATGCCCAGTTTGAAGCCGGTCAACAGGGTAAGCAGGTCACCAGCAAGGGGATCCCAGATGCCATGCTGACCGTCAATGTGCGCCTGGCGCGTAGTGCCTTAGATAACGTATTACGCAATGCCATTCACTATGCCGGCCAACACGTTCACATCACGGTGGAACGAGACGCGGGACAGCTCTGCCTCTCGGTTGTTGATGATGGGCCTGGGGTGCCAGAGAGCATGTTAAAAGACATTTTCCGCCCGTTTTACCGGGTATCGGCCGCGCGCGATCGCCACAGTGGCGGCTCAGGATTGGGACTGGCGATTACCGCACAAGCGATTCAACAGCACGGTGGGCAGGTTAACGCATCCAACCGTCCACAAGGTGGGCTAGCGGTGTGTTTATACTGGCCATGTGGTTAATATTGCGCAATCCACAAGCGGTTGCGACAATACCGCCTTTGCTGGATTTTGCAGGTTACTGCCATGTTTGATATTGCGCTCTATGAGCCTGAAATTGCACCGAATACGGGCAATATTATTCGCCTGTGTGCCAATTGCGGCGCGCACTTACATCTGATTGAACCGTTGGGTTTTGATCTTGACGAGAAAAAAGTCCGTCGCGCGGGATTGGATTATCATGATTTGGCGCGTGTGACACGTCATCAGGACTACACGGCGTTTGCAAAAGCGATGGCCGGCCGGCGGATCTTTGCGTGTACCACCAAAGCCACCCAGTTTCACACTGCGGCGACGTTTGCGGACGGTGATGTGTTGTTGTTTGGGCCAGAAACGCGCGGCTTACCCGATGCGTTGATCCAAGCATTACCAGACGCGCAGCGGTTACGCATTCCAATGCAGCCAGAGGCACGTAGCCTTAACCTGTCTAATGCCGTGGCGATTATTGGGTATGAAGCGTGGCGGCAGTTTGGTTTTAATGGCGCGCAATAAAAAACGCCCCCAGCGATGGCTGAGGGCGTGGATCTTTCATGTCTTCGGCGCGTAATTTACGCTTTTTTCGCTTCTGCCGCGGCTTTAGCAATCGCCGCAAAGCCAGCAGCGTCAAGCGCGGCACCGCCAACGAGCGCGCCGTCGATGTCTGGCATTGCAAACAGCTCAGCGGCGTTGCCGGCTTTCACAGAACCACCATATTGAATCACGACTTTGCTTGCCACGTCTTCGCTATAAGACGCAATATGCTTGCGGATCGCTGCATGGATATCTTGTGCTTGCTGCGCGGTCGCCGCTTTACCGGTGCCAATTGCCCAGATTGGCTCATAGGCGATCACGGCATCGTTCAAGGCTTCAACCCCTTGTGATTGGATTACAGCGTCAAGCTGACGTGCGCATACCGCGAGAGTTTCACCCGCTTCGTTTTGCGCGTCAGACTCACCGATACACAACACAGGCGTGAGGCCGTTTTCTTTCAAGAAAGCAAATTTCTGCGCGACAAATTCGTCAGACTCTTGATGATACTCGCGACGCTCTGAGTGGCCGATAATGATATGGGTCGCACCAAAGTCTTTCAGCATCTCTGCAGAGATATCACCGGTGAATGCGCCGCTGTTGTGTGTATCGACGTTTTGCGTACCGAGTTTAATCGCGCTATCAGCCAGCAGTTGCTCAGCTTGTGCCAAATACATCACTGGTGGCGCAACGGCCACATCGACGCCTTCAACGCCTTTCAGTTCAGCGTTAAGGCCGTTAAGCAGTTCAGTGACCATGGCTTTGCTGCCATTGAGTTTCCAGTTACCCATTACCAATGGACGGCGCATAGGAATTCCTCCGCGGTTTAGTTGATTTGAAGTCAAAAGATGTAAAGAAGGTAGTCTATTGTAGCGCGGCCTTCTCTGTTTAAAATCATAGAATGGCGAGAATGCTTTCGTTTTTACCCGTTTTAGGCCAAAAAGGGAACCTTAGGTAGTAAATTTTCATCATAAGGGCAGGCGGGTATCGACAAAAGTGTGACAGTCGCGCTCGTGGTAAGGCAAGACTTTCGGCACTATACGCGTGGGCGTGTTTAATGGAGGGAGGTTTTATGCCCCATCTGGTAATGGAATACACAGACGCATTGGCCGAGCGCGTCAATATTGATCAACTGGTGGATGACTTACACCATGCTGCGATTGCTACCGGCAGCTTCGACCCCGAGGCCTTAAAATCACGCGCGGTACCGTGCGGTGTTTGGCGTGTGGGGGCACAGGCAGATCGCAGTGAGTTTGTTCATGTTGAATTTCGGTTACTCGCGGGGCGCAGTACCCAGCAAAAAGAAGCGATCAGTGATGCGTTGACCGTGCCGCTGCGTGAGCATGCCGGGCACGTCAGTAGTCTTACGGTAGACGTCCGTGATATGGATACCAGTAGCTACCGTAAGTGGGTGGGGACCACGCGCGCGATGTAGCGCATTTATGCGGGTGTAGGACACTCACACAAGGGTGGCTAAGTGGGACGGTCCGATCCTTTTGTCACGCCTTTTTTCGCGGCCTGCCCAACGCGAAAGTCCATAATGTCCGCTTGATGACGGCATAGTTCATCGGGTGCGGTAAACGCGGTGGCAAAGCGCGAATACTGGCGCGTCAGTGCTTGGAACAACAGCATATTGACGTGTAATGGGTTCTTACCATGATCTATCATTCGATTGATATGGCTTAACATCGCATGTAGCTGAGGTTGGGTGGCGTAAGATGCATTGGCGATGACATCTTCACTCATACTAAGCCTCAATGCTTCTAATGCGTGTGGGTCTGACTCAGCCAGTGCCGCCAACTCATCGAAAGAGGGTAGGGTCTTCATCGCTTACTCCTTACACGCCGCCGATCATCTGATCGTGTTACCAAAGCGTTAATTTAACTATGAGCCGGAGGCTGGAGGGGATCAAATAAGCGATGTCTGGCTATATTGGCGGCCTGAATGAGGATGCAGACGGAGGCGGGGGCAATCGACTGAATCCGAATGGGTTTTTGTGATTAATTCTCGTCGATAAAAATGCCCTGCTTTACCGTATGCTTGTCAGCAAAGCAGGGGAGCGGCTTACCAGTAGTGCTCGGTGGTCACGTTGCCTGGTTTACGGCGCAGGTTTTTGCTCAGTCCTTTACCTTCTAAGAGTGTTTTCACTTCTTTGACCATGGCCGGGTTGCCACACAGCATCACTTGGCTGTGTTCAGGCGTGAGGGGCAGACCCACTACCCGCTCAAGTAGCCCATCTTCCAGTGCGTGGGTCACGCGTCCAGAGAGCGCGCCCGCGGTTGGCTCGCGGCTGACGAAAGGTTGAACCACCAACTGATCGGGATACTTTTCTTGCAGCGCGTTAATGCGTGCTTGATAGGTTAAATCGGCGGCGAAGCGTACGGCATGCACCAATATCACTTTACGAAAACGTGACCACAGATCGCCTTGTTCCATGAGTGAGATGTACGGGCCGATTGCCGTCCCAGTGGCAAACATCCAAAGGTGTTGGCCTTGCGGCACTTCATCGAGGGTAAAGTAGCCAGCCGGATCTTGCGTAATCATCACGTTGTCACCCGGCTCAAGCGCGTGGAGGCGGGGTGACATTAACCCGTCGGCGACACGGGTGGCATAAACTTCTAAATATTTACTTTGTGGAGGATTCACGAACGAGTAGGCACGCTGGATCAACTTGCCATCGATCTCCATGCCGAGTTTTGTGAATTGGCCTGCCTTAAACGGCTCGACAGGGGCGGATAACACCAGGCTGAAGAGATCCTTTGTCCAATGTTGGTTCTCCACGACCTCAGCCTTAATCCAAGTGGCCATATTACCTCCTCAGGTCTTTTCTCCAATACGATATGTGCAGCGGTGCTGTCCAGAGACAATGTGCTCTTCGCGTTCGACCCGATAGGCCTCACCGAGCAGGTGGCGGAATAACTGGATTTCTGAGCGGCATAACGCCGGACAGGACTTTGCTGCATGACAGATAGGGCAGTGATGTTCAATCAGTATATAGTCGGTGCCGTCTTGATGAAGCTCGGCCATATATCCCTCGCTCTCTCTAAGATACGTCAAGGTTTGCAATTTAGCCTCTAAATTATCGCAATCTTTGAGCGCGTCTTGATATTGGGCAAAGGTGGCGGCTTCACGTTGGGCAATGACATCGGCAACACCTTGCTCGCCAAACACGTTTTGCACGGAATCGATAAGGGTAACCGATAAATCATGGTGGCTGTCGGCAAACCGCCGATGACCCTGGGCGGTTAGGGACCAATGACGAGAAGGTCTGCCCACTTTAGCGCGGATATCCTCAAAGTCGACCAAGCCATCGCGCTCTAAGCTTTGCAAATGCTGACGTACGCCCATGGTGGTCATGCCGAGCTGATCGGCCAAGACTTTCGCACTTACGCTGCCTTCGCGTTTGATGGTGTGTAGAATGCGGTCAGTGGACTTCATGATTCGATTTCGATTACCCCAATCGTGTCGTCGCAAATAAATAAAGTAAACTCTTTATAAAAGGATAATCGAAATCGACGGGCTTGACCAGTCTAGGGCCGTATTCACGGCCACTGGGGTTACAGGATGTGCGGTTTGATCGCCGTATCTTTGCGACTTAAATAATGGGTCGAACGGATCCGACGAATGGTGCGGCATTGCCCGCGTACCACCAAGGTTTCTGTGGTGGCTAAATCCCCGTGTCGGGTAATGCCATCGAGCAGATCGCCCTTGGTGATCCCAGTCGCCGCGAATACCACATTATCACTGCTGGCCATGTCCGATAGCGTCAACACCTGATGAGCGGCAATCCCCATTTGCGCACATCGTGTCATTTCTTGTTCACCGAGCAAGCGGTTGTCTGGGGTATCCCCTTTCACGTCGTGACGTGGTAGCAATCGTCCTTGCATATCGCCGCCCAGGGCCCGGATCACGGCCGCGGATACCACACCTTCTGGCGCACCGCCAATGCCAACCATCACATCGACTTCACTTTCTGGCATACAGGTGAGAATAGAGGCCGCCACATCCCCATCGGGGAAGGCAAAGACACGGATCCCTTTGGCCTGCATGCTGGCAATGATTTCATCATGACGCGGTTTGGCCAAGGTGGCGACCACCAAGCTGTCGAGTGGTTTACCTAACGCTATCGCGACGTTTTCGAGGTTGTCGAGCAAAGGCTTATTGAGGTCAATCGCCCCTTTGGCACCGGGGCCGACCACCAGTTTTTCCATGTACATATCAGGGGCTTTTAAAAAGCTGCCTTTCTCGCCAGCGGCGAGGACTGCCAATGCGTTGGCTTGCCCCATGGCTGTCATTCGCGTGCCCTCAATCGGGTCAACGGCGATATCGACCGCATCGCCGCCTAAACCAACCTGTTCGCCAATGTAGAGCATGGGGGCATCATCGATTTCACCTTCCCCTATCACGATTTCACCGTCGATATCGGTGAGGTTAAGCAGGGTGCGCATTACTTCAACCGCCGCACCATCGGCCGCGTTCTTGTCTCCACGTCCCAGCCATTTGTACCCAGCCAATGCTGCGCCTTCGGTTACGCGCGAGAATGCCAATGCGAGATCACGTTTCATCAGTACTCCGGAAATGTCAGCCACACTAAGACGGGCCTTAGCCCAATTTGCGCGCAAGTCTACCAGAAAGAGAAAACGTTTGCGTGGAGTCGGGGCGGGCGTTTTTATCTCATCCGGAAGGGCGATGACAAAAGGCGCTGCTTTTTTGCGCACTTGTACGCGAGCAGGTAGCGAGAACAGTGGCAGTCTGGTATCACCTGAGTACAATAAAGCCGGGGTGCACGTTCCGTTGCACGGGTTGCTGCGCATGAGGCAGTAACGGGATCAATCGTCAGAAATAAGGTGGCCTTGATGTCATTGGAAGTATTAGAACAACTCGAAGCTAAAGTACAAATGGCGGTGGATACCATTTCGCTGCTACAAATGGAAATCGAAGAACTCAAAGAAAAGAACGGCTCACTAGAGCAAGATGCCGTCGCGGAAAAAGAGCGCCGTGAGCAGCTTGAGCGGGAGAACGCTAAACTGCGCGATGAGCAGCAAGCATGGCAAGATCGCATTCGGAGCTTGCTAGGTAAAATTGAGAACGTTGAATAAACAAAAACAGAGCCAATTGGCTCTGTTTTGCTATTCGGTATCAGACGACGAGTCAGTCGTCGTCTTCCGCATCGTCGAGGTCTTCGTCTGCCATGGTCAGCGCATCCGGTGAAAGGATCACGCCAGTGGTGTCGGCATAAACATGATCATCGGGCAAGAAAGTGACGCCGCCAAAGTTGACGGGGACATCCGTTTCACCGATACCTTGCTCATCAGTCCCCACTGGAATCGAAGCCAGTGCTTGAATGCCGATATCGATTTCATCGATGGTATCGACATCACGAACACAACCGTAAACAATCATGCCAGCCCAGTCGTTGTCAGCGGCAAGCTGCGCAATCTCGCCGTCAATAAGGGCGCGACGTAACGAACCGCCGCCATCAATCAGCATAATTCGCTGCTCGCCGTCTTGCTCGGCCATTTCACGAATTAACCCATTGTCCTCAAAGCATTTTACTGTGGTAATTTGGCCACCAAACGAGCTGCGGCCCCCATAAGAGCTAAACATTGGCTCCACGACATCCACGTTTTCGGGGTACATGTCGCATAGTTCCGAGGTATTATATTCCATAGTCTAACTTCTTGTTGAGGCAGAAAAAGGCTGGCAAGCTAGCGTTGCCAACATGGCAAGTCCAAGTATAACGAGCCCATAAGGGTTTGCAATGTTAAAGCGGCCAATCTGTGGCCTAATTAGACCAACAGCATACCCGTCATAAATAGGCCATTGGTGATCAGTGCACAACGCACCATGGTTCCCATCATGGGGCGCAGGGCGCTGGCATTAGTGGCTTGATAGACGTCACGCCCGTGGCGCGCCAGAAATGGGACACCAGCGAGGAACAACCAACCCAACCAAGCTTGCAAGGTAAGGGCAGCAAACAAGGAATAACAAACGATAGCGCCGGCCAGCAAGATCACGTGATACTGACGCCCGCGCTCCGGCCCTAAACGCACCACCAAGGTATGCTTACCACAAGCGCGATCGTTATCAATATCTCGTAAATTGTTGATGTTTAATACGCCCACCGCCAGCAAGCCGCAAGCGGTGGCAGGAAGTATGATTAAAGAATCAATATGACCGACCTGCAAATAATAGGTGCCGGCCACCCCGAGCCAGCCAAAAAACATCAGTACCGATAAATCCCCCAGCCCGCGATAGCCATACGGTTTGTTGCCCACGGTGTAGGTAATGGCTGCCACAATCGCCATCACGCCAAGCAGCAAGAAACTGATAATGTCGGTCGGTTGTTGGCAGGCTATCGCAATCAGTGAGCCACCACTGAGTAGGGTCAAACCAATATTGAGCATGAGCGCGCGGCGCATGGTGGTCAGGCTGACATGGCCGGATTGGATGGCACGCATGGGGCCGATACGCGTCGCGTTATCCGTGCCTTTTAGTGCATCACCATAGTCGTTCGCGAGGTTAGACAGGATCTGCAGCAATAAGGCAGTCACCAGCGCCATCAAGCTGATTGACCATGACAGGCTCCCTTGTGAGGCGGCGACAGCACTGCCGGACAAAATCGAGGTAACGGCCAGCGGTAGGGTTTTAGGTCGCGCCGCATCCAGCCATATCGCAAGAGTAGAAGGCCGCATAGCGATCCTCAAGACGAAAAAACGATGCCACTATTATCGCGCAAGCGGGGAGAGGAGTAACCCATTGTTGGCTGAAATCCGACTTGCTATTGCGCTAGCTCAACTTTTGATGCAAAAAAGGGCAGCGTTTGCTGCCCTAGTGTTGTGGTCTCTCGCACGCTTAGAGGATGAAACGACTCAAATCTTCGTCGTCAACTAACTCTTCGAGGTGGCGGCGGACATAATCGGCATCGACGGTGACGCTTTGACCGGCACGCTCGCTGGCGTCGTATGAGACCTCTTCCATCAAGCGCTCCATCAAGGTATGTAGACGACGGGCACCGATGTTTTCGGTTTTCTCGTTCACACGCCATGCGGCAGAGGCCAGCTCATCAATACCACTTTCCTCAAACGTCAGATCAATGTCTTCGGTTTTCAGCAGTGCGGTATATTGCTGGGTGAGCGAGGCATTTGGCTCGGTGAGGATCCGCTTGAAGTCATCGGTGGACAGTGCTTCAAGCTCAACACGGATGGGCAAGCGGCCTTGCAGTTCAGGGATCAGATCAGACGGCCGTGATACTTGGAAAGCGCCTGAGGCGATAAACAAGATATGGTCGGTTTTGATCATCCCGTGCTTGGTGGACACTGTGCTGCCCTCGACCAATGGCAAGAGATCGCGTTGCACCCCTTCGCGAGACACATCGCCACCGCTGGTGTTGCCTGATTTACAGATCTTATCGATTTCATCCACGAACACGATACCGTTGTTCTCCACCATGTGGATGGCTTGCTCTTTAATTTCTTCTTGGTTAACCAGCTTGGCGGCTTCTTCCTCGGTCAGCGCCTTCATAGCGTCTTTGATTTTCATCTTACGCTTTTTGGTGCTGTTGCCACCGAGGTTTTGGAACATGCTTTGCAGCTGGTTGGTCATCTCTTCCATGCCTGGCGGCGACATGATTTCCACCCCCATTTGTGGGGCGGCGACATCGACTTCCACTTCTTTATCATCAAGCTGGCCTTCGCGTAATTTTTTACGGAAGCTTTGCCGTGTTGAAGAGTCCTCTTGGCTGGCCTCATTTTGGCCCCATGCGTCGCGTGCTGGTGGCAGCAAGATATCGAGGATACGATCTTCTGCTTGTTCTTCTGCGCGGAATTTGACCTTTTCCATCGCTTGCTGCTGGGTCATGTTCATCGCCACATCCGCGAGATCGCGAATAATGGTTTCTACTTCTTTCCCTACATAACCCACTTCGGTGAATTTGGTGGCTTCCACCTTGATAAAAGGCGCGTTCGCGAGTCGTGCCAACCGGCGAGCGATCTCTGTTTTGCCCACACCAGTTGGACCTATCATCAAGATGTTTTTTGGGGTGACTTCCGCACGCAGCTCTTCGGCAAGCTGCATTCGGCGCCAGCGGTTTCGCAGTGCGATCGCCACCGCACGTTTGGCATTGTCTTGACCGATAATGTGACGGTCAAGCTCATGCACGATTTCGCGTGGAGTCATTTCAGACATCACTAATCCTGTTTCTTACTCTCGAGTTCTTCAACCGTGTGTTGCTGGTTAGTAAACACACATATATCACCGGCGATGGTTAGCGCTTTCTCTGCGATCTCGCGGGCATCTAACGCCGTGTTTTCAAGCATAGCAACGGCGGCGGCTTGGGCATAGTTGCCGCCAGAGCCAATGGCGATCAAGTCGCGCTCTGGTTCAACCACATCGCCGTTACCGGTAATGATCAATGAGGCGGTTTCATCGGCGACGGCCAGTAGGGCCTCTAATCGACGTAGCGCGCGATCAGTACGCCATTCCTTAGCAAGTTCAACGGCCGCTTTGGTTAGGTGCCCTTGGTGCAGTTCAAGCTTGCGCTCGAAGCGCTCAAATAAGGTGAAGGCATCAGCAGTGCCGCCAGCAAATCCGGCGAGTACTTGGCCGTTATACAAGCGGCGAACTTTTCGGGCATTGCCTTTCATGACAGTATTGCCGAGTGACACTTGGCCATCGCCAGCAATAACCACTTTACCTTCGCGACGAACGGAGACGATTGTAGTCACGGGAACCTCTTTCTTTGTGTCTGGTACACCAGATGGGTGATTACTGTATGAGGTTGGGCTTTACCGATCACTTTTCAAGGGGTGAGGAGAGGATTTCAATCAAGGCTGGGCAAGGAATAGACTTGGCCCAGCCGATACAATGCAGCAGTGTTATTCCCAGTACCAAATGGCACAAGGTTCAACTCCGGCGCGTCGGAGCATATTACGGTCACGCTCTGCTTGACGCTTACGCGGGTAAGGACCCAATACCACGCGGTACCAGGTGCCTTTTTCCCCTTGGCTTATCTTGATTTGGCTTTCTAGCCCTTGAAAGGCAATGATCGCTTTACGCTCATTCGCCTGATCTTGACTGCGGTACGCGCCGCATTGCATCAGATAAGGACGCGTGGATTGTGGTAGTGCTTTGGCCTTCACTTCCACCTCTTTACTCTCCAGCTCCTCGATGTAACTCCATTTTTCTTCAGGCTTTTTAGGCAGATGTGCCTTATCGCTCTGCGCGGAAGGCTGAGGCTGTGCGTTTGTTGCCGGTTTAGGCGCGGGCGCGTCAGTGTTGCTCAATAGGTACAGGCCATAGCCAAACGCGCCAACCAAGCAGACAGCCAGTAACGCCCACTTTAATGGGAAACGAGCACGCGCTTTGGGTGGTTGCCGACGGGTATTTTTTTTACGCGGTGCTTTACCACGTTTTACGTAATCACGAGTTGCCACAGCAAATATTCAAATTCAAAAAGCCAGTAAAGCGTTCATGTTACTGGCTTCGACCCGTGCTGACCAGTCTTACTACCGAGACGGTGGGGCAACGCTCTCACGGATCACTAACTTGGCATCTAAAAGCCGTGATCCTGCGTTCACTTCACGCCCTTGCAAGGTGTTGAGCAGCATTAACATGGCCTGACGACCAATGTCATAGCGAGGTTGGGAGACGGTGGTCAGGGGAGGATCGCAATATTCCGCGAACTGGATGTCATCAAATCCGACAATCGAAATATCTTGCGGTACGCGCATGCCTAAGCGTTTGGCTTGTTGCATTGCGCCCACGGCCATCACGTCGCAATGACAGAAGACGGCGGTGGGTGGCTCGGGCAGAGAGAGTAGGTTGGTCATTGCCCGTGCCCCCGAGGCAAAGCTGAAATCCCCCACCACGCTGTAGGCTGGGTTGACGGTAATCCCCGCGCGCTGTAGTGCTTGCTGATAACCTTGCGAGCGGAATTGCGTCAGTGCGGTTTCTGGTACCCCAGTAATATTGGCGATACGGGTGTGGCCGACTTGGGTGAGGTAATTGACCGCCTCAAACGCGGCAGTTAGGTTGTCGATATGCACCGTCGGCAGTTCAAGATCCGGGGCATACTCACAGGCCATCACCAGCGGGGGCAGGTTTTTCTGCTCGGGCTTACTCACATCAAAGGGCACATCGGCGCCCAGCAGTAGCATGCCGTCTGCCTGCTTGGTGAACACCAAGTTGACGAATGAGTTTTCGCGGTGGTGTTGTTGGGCACTATCACCGAGCAAAACCAGGTAACCGTGCTCCATCGCCGCTTCTTCGATCCCGCGGATGATCTCACTAAAGTAAGGATCGCAGATATCCGGGACGATAGCGACGATGGTTTTGGACTCGTTGCGGCGTAGATTACGCGCAAGTGAGTTAGGGGAATAGCCAGCTTCTACGACCGCTTGCTCAACCTTTTTACGGGTTGTGGCCGAGACCTTTTCAGGGTTCATCAGCGCGCGTGATACGGTTGCTGTAGATACACCGGCAATGTGGGCAACGTCCTTCATTGTCGCCATAATGACAGTCCTCTTGTTATCTGTATTGTGAGATCAGACAGTTATTAGCTCATCTGACCTGTTCTCTTAGCCAATTGCGGCCTTATTCTACCTAGCCTTGTCCGATTTAAACACGGACAAGCTAACACTTATTGCAATGAAAGTGTGATTTCTGTCGCTTTACTGCAAGGGAATATTAAGAAAGGTCTTGCGGCTCGACGTCTAATGACCATCTGACTTTACGTGACAGGGGGAGCTGTTGGATGGCCGGAAGTGCCACCTGGAGCCATTGCTGCATCACTTTTCGGCTGGGCGCTTGAATGAGGAGCTGCCACCGATAGCGACCCGCGCGTTTCGCCATCGCGGCGGGCATCGGCCCCATAATATGACATTCATCCTGTTGAACCGGTGAGGCAGCCAGTGTTTGACGGACTTGTTGTAAAAACTGCTGGACACTGTTTTCTTCATGCCCATCGGCGCGAAAGAGGCTAAGAAACGTGTAAGGCGGCAGCCATGCCTGACGCCGTTCATTTAACGCCGATTCGGCAAAGGCTTGATAGCCTTGGTGCACCAAAGATTGGATCAGGGCGTGCTCTGGATGGTGGGTTTGTAATAACACAGTACCTGGTTTGCTGGCGCGGCCGGCGCGCCCGGCCACCTGAACCATCAATTGGGCTAAACGCTCAGGCGCGCGAAAATCATTGCTGAACAGCGCCCCGTCCACATCGACTAAGGCGACCAGGGTGACGTTAGGAAAGTGATGGCCTTTGGCGAGCATTTGCGTGCCCAGTAGAATTTGATACTCACCTTTTTCAATATCGGCCAAGTAACCTTCAAGGCTCCCTTTTCGCCGGGTATTATCGCGATCAATGCGAACGGTATTGTATTCGGGAAATAACTCGCCAAGCTGGGATTCGAGTTGCTCGGTGCCTACGCCAACACTAATCAACTGGGTAGAACCACAGTCGCCACATTGCGGGGGCACTCGTTTTTGGTGGCCGCAGTGATGGCAGCGTAACTCTTGGTGTCGCTGATGAAGGGTGTAGTAGGCATCACAGCGTTGGCAGTTCGCCAGCCAGCCACACTCATGGCACATCATCGCCGGCGCATAACCGCGGCGATTTAAAAACAGCATCACCTGGTTACCTTGTTGCAAGTGCTGACGCATTTCAGCAATCAGCGGCGCAGACAAGCCAGCTTCGAGGTGATGGCCTTTGATATCGAGTATCCCTTGCCGGGCGGTGACCGCATTACCAGGACGTTGAGTCAGTTTGAGGTACTGGTATTTGCCGGTCTTTGCGTTATGCAAGCTTTCTAGCGACGGCGTGGCTGAGCCCAAGATCACCGGTACGTTTTCTTCATGCCCCCGCATGACGGCCAGATCGCGGGCGTGATAGCGAAAGCTATCTTGCTGTTTATAAGAGGGATCGTGTTCCTCATCGATAATGATGATGCCAAGCTTTTCCATGGGGGTAAAAAGTGCAGAGCGGGTACCAATCACAATGGCTGCTTGGTTTTCGCGTGCGGCCAGCCAAGCGTTGAGACGGTCGGTATCGCTGAGCCCTGAATGCATCACGGTCACAGGGACAGCAAAGCGACGCTCAAAACGGCGAATGGTTTGTGGTGTCAGGCCAATTTCTGGCACCAAGATTAGCGCTTGCTGGCCGCGTGCGAGCACCGGTTCTAGCACATTGAGGTAAACCTCGGTTTTGCCTGAGCCTGTGATCCCCTCTAATAACGCGCAGGCAAAACCATCGCTGGCATTGAGGGTGGCAACCGCCATCGCTTGCTCGTGATTAAGCGTCGGCTTTTCTTCGGTGACCGCAAAGCTTTTTACCCAAGCAATGGCCTGAGAAGGGGGCGAGTAGGGCGCGATCCAGCCTCTTTCTGCCACTGTTTTTAGTACCGGCGCGCCGATGTCTTGTTCGATTAAGTCGGCTTGGGTGGCCGGGCCGTGAGTGAGCAGCTGCAACACTCGGGCTTGTTTGGGGGCGCGGCTCAGACCTGATAGAGGTTGGTTTTGTCCTGATTCGGTAATTTGCCACCATTTTTGTTGCTGTAATGTCGCCGGGCGTCCTTTACGCAGCGAAGTCGGCATCACCGCCCCCATCGCATCGCCAAGCGGGTGATGGTAAAAGCGACTGGCCCATTGCAAAAGGTTATAAACGGCGGGGGTCCAGACCGGTTGCGCGTCGAGTACGGTATCAATCGCTTTGAGTTGGCTGGTTTCCACACTGGCCGTGGACGACAAGCCGGTAACGATGCCGACTTTATGCTGGCGTCCAAACGGCACCTTGACGCGCCCGCCGACAACCGGGTGCTGATCGTCTGCGATACGGTAATCAAAGGTTTTCGGCAAAGGGACAGGCAACGCTACCTGAGCAAACTGTTCCATCACAACATCTTATTGGCCAGAAGGAATCTCAGTGTAACGGTTAGCCACACGTTGGCAAAGCCTTGATGCCTTTCAGCTGGCGCTATGATTGCACAAAAAAGTTGCGAAAAAGAGGGCGCTTGATTAGAATTGCGCGCCTTAGAAAATGTTTGTTAACGACGTGTGGTGCCCGGCTTAGGATCGGGAGAGCGACACGGCCTTCAAGATGAGGTTATCCCTATGAAAGCTGGTATCCATCCAGAGTACAAAGCCGTCACAGCAAAATGCTCTTGCGGTAACGAATTCGCGTTCAGCACAACCCTAGGCAAAGACATCTACCTAGACGTGTGTGACAAGTGTCACCCATTCTACACTGGTAAGCAGCGTATCCTTGATACCGGTGGCCGTGTTGACCGCTTTAAGAAGCGTTTCGGTGCCCTTAGCAGCAAAAAATAAGCCGCTATTGACCGAATACAGAGAAGGGACGCATCAGCGTCCCTTTTTTTGATCGTATCGTCCTTGTATTGGGGCAACAGGTCCGAGCATCATCG